>JBIKMI010000234.1:0-4465 GCA_044359285.1 Kiritimatiellia bacterium | reverse complement strand
ATCATCGAACCGGGCTGGCCTCGGATGTCTCCCTGAAGTTGCCCGATCGGATTCAAGTCTGGATCCATCGGGTGATGAAAAGCGGTTTGAAGAGCCATCATGTGATTCTGGCCGGATTCGGAATCGGGGCGGTTGTCACCCTGCTGGAGAGTGTCTGCACCGGGCAGGTGTATGTCCCCGCTCTGGTGATGATGTTGAAGTGCGGCCAATCCCCCTGGCGCTGTCTGGGGTATCTGCTGCTCTATAATGCCGTTTTTGTGTTACCATTGCTGCTGGTGCTGGGGTTGACCTGTGCCGGCTTGAAAACGCCGGCGCTGGTGGCATGGAGTCGAAGGAATGTGGTGCTGAGTAAACTTTTGCTGGGGGTGTTGTTTCTGGGCATGATTGCCCTGATGATACTCTTGCGATAATGGAGAGGTGAGGTGTGACGATGAAGAAGAAAACGAAGGAAGGTAACGTTCAGGAAAAGTTGCGGGTGATGGCGTCGCATGCGCGGGCGGTGTCGGCTTCGCAGGCGGTCAAGGCGGAAAGCCGTATTGTCATTGCGGTGATCGGCAAGGACCGGCCCGGGATTATGGCCGGGGTCACCGGGCTGTTGGCAAACGTCGATGCGAATATTCTGGATGTGAGCCAGACGATCATGAGCGATCTGTTCACGATGGTCATGTTGGTGGACATCAAGGGGATCCGGGTCCCATTCTCAAAGCTCAAGGCCACGCTGGAGAGTTTCGGGGGCACTTCCGGCCTTTCCATCATTGTACAGCATGAAGAGCTGTTCCGGGCGATGCATCGCGTTTAAACCGAACGAGCAGGGGATAACCATGGCTATCAGCACTCAGGAAATTATTGAAACGTTAGGCATGATCCATGCCCAGAACCTGGATATCCGCACGGTGACCATGGGGGTTGACCTCCATGATTGTGCGGGCGAGGATGTCGCGCGGGTGGCCCGGAAGTGCTACGACAAGGTGATGAGAATGGCCGGACGATTGGTCCCGACGGCGGAGGGGGTGGCGCAGGAGTACGGGATCCCCATCATCAATAAACGGGTGTCGGTGACGCCCATCGCCTGGGTGGCTGCGGCCTGTGAAACCCGGGATTATACGCCGATTGCCCGCGAGCTGGACCGGGCGGCGCGGGAATTGGGAATCGATTTTATCGGGGGCTTTTCGGCTTTGGTTCAGAAGGACATGACTCCGGCCGGGGAGGCCTTGATCCGTTGCATTCCCCTGGCGTTGGCCCAGACGACCCGGCTCTGCTCCTCGGTGAATATCGGCACGACCAAAGCCGGCATCAACATGGACGCGGTCGCCTTGATGGGGGAAATCATCAAGGAGGCGGCCGCTTTGACGGCGGACAGTGGTGGCGGCGCCTGTGCCCGGCTAGTGGTTTTTTGTAATGCCGTTGATGACAATCCCTTCATGGCCGGGGCCTTTCTGGGGGCGGGCGAGGGGGATGGCGGGCTGTCGGTTGGGATTTCCGGGCCGGGCACCATCCGGGCGGTGGTGCAGGCGCTGGGGCGGGATCTTGATTTGCAACTGGTGGCCGAGGAAATCAAGCGTGTGGCGTTCAAGATCACGCGGGCGGGCGAGTTGGTGGGGCTGAAGTGTGCCGCCCGGCTCGGGGTTCCCTTCAACATCATCGACCTGTCATTGGCGCCCACGCCCGCACCCGGGGATTCGGTGGCTGATATCCTGGAGGCCTTGGGGCTCGATAAAGTCGGGTGTCCGGGCACCACGGCGGCGTTGGCGATGCTGAACGATGCCGTCAAGCGGGGCGGGGCCATGGCGACCAGTCGTGCCGGCGGGATGAGCGGGGCGTTTATTCCGGTTAGTGAAGATGCCACGATGGCACTTCGGGCCGCGGAGGGGGCTTTGACGATCGAGAAGCTCGAAGCCATGACGGCGGTGTGTTCCGTGGGGCTGGATATGGTCATTGTCCCGGGTGATACGACGGCGGAAACCCTGAGCGGGATTATTGCCGATGAAGCCGCCATTGGCATGATCAATAAAAAGACGACGGCCGTGCGAATCATTCCCGCACCGGGCAAGCGGGTGGGGGATTATGTGGATTTTGGAGGGTTGCTGGGCGGCGGTCCGGTCATGCCGGTCAATACGCATTCCTGTGCGGTTTTTGTCCGGCGAGGCGGGCGCATTCCGGCCCCTTTGCAGGGGCTGAGTAATTAGGTGTGACGAAAAATGAAGGAACCGGTGGCCAATCCTGAACAATACAGTCCGGAGCAGCGTGAAAACATCTTTTTCATGCTGGTGATTCTGGCGGTGATGGTGATTGCCTATGGCCCGCTCATGGGGGGGGTCTGGGAAATGAGCGCCCGGACCACCCAGGCATTAAATGCCTTCGTGTTATTGGCGGTTGCATTTGGAGATGCCTTGCACACGGCCATGAAACGGGCGCCATTCCGGCCCGTCATCCAGTCTCATGGCCTGCTTCTGTTCGGCTTATCCTGTCTGGCGCTGGTGATGGCGTCGGTGTCGCAGGTCTGGCCGTTGGCCGTGTTGGGGCTGTGTTTCAATGTCGGGGCCTTGTTGTCGTTTTGCTTCGGGCGTTTGGGCGTGCGAGCCTTCTATCCCGCTTTGGCGAGCCTGGGGGTCATGGTGATCCTGTTGGTGCTGGTGCCGCAAGCGGATGAGCAGCTCAGGGTGCTGGCCGGCCGGGTCTCCGCCTCGGTCCTTCCCCTGCTGGGGATCCGCACGGAATTTATTGTCCAGCAGGTTCCTTTTCAGGTGTACCTTGTCGCCGAAAAAGGGGCGGGAGTGTTTAATGTGGCCACAGAGTGCAATGGCGTGGGGATTCTCTTGTCGTCCGTGGTGTTGAGCCTGATGGTCAGCCTTAAGCGCCGCCTGCCCGCCTATGGCGTTTTGCTGCTGCTCATGGTCTCCATCGGGGTCGGCCTGGCGTTTAATAGTGCCCGTATTGTGGCGATTGCGTTATCCGCACTGCGCACCGACCTGGACTACTCCTTCATCCATGAAGGCATCGGGACGGCCCTCTACTTGCTGGCATTGCTGACGGTCTGGTGGATCAACAGCCGCTTTACTGGAACCCGTCCTTCATGTGAGTCCGGTCAGGGAGTTCATTGAACTGCCCCTTGTGCTTGATCACCAGTTCCCATTGTTTGGCGTATTTCAGGAAGGCGCCATAGGAGGCCATGAGGGCGATCGCCAGGCCGTGCCGCCCGTCAAGGAAGCCGCCCCGCAGGAAGTAGCCTTTTATAAACCTGAAAACAGGGTGGGTGAGCATATCGAGCCAGAAAAATTTCTCGTTTTGAGCAAACTTGTGTTGGGCCGTGATGGTTGAAAAGCGGTTCAAGGTATTAATGTGGTCCGCCAGATCGTCATAGGTGTAGTGCCAGATCGGGTGCGAGAGCCGCTTGACGGGGCCGCGTACAATGACCTTGTCATGGGGCTCCTGCCCCTCGGTCCGACCGTAGTCCTTCCGGAATAGCCGGAGTTTGACATCAGGATACCATTCGCCATGCCGGATCCAGCGGCCGAGATAATAGACCTGGCGTGGAAATTCATAACCAACATAAGGTGCGGGGCTCGTTTCGAACTCGCGGAGGATTTCTTCACGCAGGGCGGGGGACACCTCCTCGTCGGAATCCATGAAGAAGACCCACGGGTGTTGCGCGAGTTCCCGGATGGAATTCCGCTGGCCCACATAGCCCCGCCACTTCCGCTGGTGTACATTTTGCGTGAATTGCCTGCAGATCTCGATGGTGCGATCCGTGCTGAAGCTGTCGAGTACAATGATTTCGTCGCACCAGGTCAGGCTTTCCAGGCACCGTGCGATTTTCCGCTCTTCATTGAAAGTGAGAATACACGCTGATATTTTTTCCCGCATAAGTGAATCCGTTAGTTCTCCAGGCTTCCTGCCTGGTTGGGTGGGGCCTCGTTGGTGATCGATTGTGAGAGTGGAAGGGTGTTGTCCGATGAATCTGTGCGGGCCGGGGTGAGGCCCATCGACACCTCCGCTTCCTCCAGAAGGGTGGCTGACGAGGGGCTTTCCGGGATGGGGTTTGTTTGCGAATCGAGTTTTCGCGCTTCTGCCAGGAACTCGGTGGCGAAGCGCAAGATCTCGTGGGCCGCTTCGATCTCCTGATCGATCGCTTCCGTTCTGGTCTCTTTAAAGAGGGCTGCCGCTTCAGCAATATCCGGCGGGGTGGATGTCAGGAACACGGTCGGGTGAATCACGATTCTTTCAACATTGGTCACCAGCCAGTCGGTATTGTCGGGGTCTGTGCCGGCCCGTGAGTGCGTCCGGGCGGGGGCCGGGGCTGGAGCGGGTGAGGTTCCGGTTTGATGGCGATAGTGATTCAGGGTGAGGGCGAGGACGGTTAGAATCAGGAGTGGCAAACCGATGGTGAGCCCTTTCCGCCAGGAACGCAGTCCGGCAAGGCCGTTCCATTTATCCGTCTCTACCTGGAATTGAATAAAGAGCCGGG
>JBIKMI010000143.1:0-7335 GCA_044359285.1 Kiritimatiellia bacterium | reverse complement strand
AAGCATTGGTCAGCGAAGCCATACAGTCAGGACTATCGGAAGTCACGGCCAGACATCTGGTCGGCAACTACGGGACCGGCTACCGTGATGTGGTGCGTGTGGGCGCCACCAATCCGCTGTGGTTACGGCCCTTGGGCGAAGGCACCTGCGTTACCGGCGCTGAGGTCATTTTCGCCCTGCGCGAAGAGATGGCCCAGACCATGGCCGATATCGTGCTCCGGCGAACCGACCTGGGTTCAGCCGGCCGGCCCTCCAAAGCCGCACTGATGAATGTGGCCGTGATCATGGCTCGCGAGCTTGCCTGGGGAGCCCCGCGCCTGGATAAAGAGCTGGCGATTCTCAAGGCGCTCCCCTGCTGGCCGAAGGAGTAGAGATGGATTCCGGATACTCTCTTATGATTCTTTCCATGGCCTATTCTCCCTGTCCGAATGACACGTCGATGTTCCATGACATCGCCGCGGGGCACTATTCGCGCCAGGGCTACGCGGTTTCCACGCATCTTCATGACGTCGAGACCCTGAACCGTCTGGCGCTCAGCCACACCTACGATATCACCAAGATTTCCTTTCACACTTACCTGCTGGTACGGGAGCACTATCAGCTCCTGAATACCGGAGCGGCACTCGGCTTCGGGTGCGGGCCCCTGCTTGTATCGCGAACTCCCATCGCGCCCGCCGAACTCGCCCGCTGCCGGATTGCCGTACCCGGCGAATTGACCACCGCACACCTACTGCTACGACTCTGGGCCCCGGAGGCCCGCCTAAAGATTTTCACCACCTATGACCGCGTGATGGAACTCGTGCGAACGGGCGAGGCCGACTGCGGCATTCTCATTCACGAGTCCCGCTTTGTTTACCAACAGGCAGGCCTTACCTGTCTAGTAGATCTCGGTCAATGGTGGGAACAGGAAACGGGGCAACCGATTCCCCTGGGAGGCATCGTCGCCCGCAAGACCCTGGGCGACGCCGTCATTACCGGATTCGAAGCCTTACTGCGGCAATCGATCATCCGTTCCCGCGCTCATCCCGAGGCGTCCGCCACCTACGTCCGTGAGCACGCCTTGGAAAGGGATGAAACGGTTGTGAAAAAACATATCGAGATGTTTGTGACTGATTTCTCCGTTGATCTCGGCGAAGCAGGGCACAAGGCGATTGCCGTGTTGGAATCCATGGCACGGAAGGCGGGGGTGATTCCATGATTGCCATTCTGCTCGCCACCCTGAGTGAGGCGCAACCGCTGCTCGATCGCCTTAACGCCGAAAAGCGGCTCACCGCGTCTGGCGACGCGAATCCGGACCGCGATCTCCAGCACAATCTTTTACCGACCACAGCGGGGCGCACTCCCGTCAAGCCGGTTTCCCCTCAGACCTTTGAGACGTACAGCTTCGCCGCCAGAGGCCGGCGGCCGGGCGGACTCGTCATTATCACCGGCATTGGCCTCCAACAGGCGGCCGCCGCAACGGACTACGCCATTGAGGCCCGCGGGGCCCGTCATATCCTGAATGTCGGGATCTGCGGAGCCCTGACGCAGGCGGTGGAACCGGGGCACATGTGTCACATCACCGAGATTATTGAGGGCGATGGCCTTTTGAAAAAAAGAGCGACGCCCCCCCTGCCGTTGGCCACGGAGTCACTCTGGGAATCCCTTCCTGCAGCCCGGCTCGCCTCTGTGAGCGAACCGGTCTTCGGCGGTGAAGGCCGGAGGATCCTCGCGGACCATGCCGATATGGTGGACATGGAAGGTTACGCCATTGTCCAGAGTTGCCGGCAAAAAGGGATCCCGTTTCAGCTCCTGAAAGTCGTGAGTGATCGGGCCGATGACGCGGGCCACGACGAGCTCCATCTCAACATGAAGCGCGTCTCCACCCTGCTGGCGGAAGAAGTGGCGGCCGGATTGGAGCATCATCTGGCCCATCCCGGCGGGAAGTTACTACCGCGCCTTTTTAACTTCGTCAAAATTGAACACACCATTTTCAGCATTCCGCTTTTACTGGCAGGTGCCTGGCTCGGTGCCGGGCGGCAATGGCCGGGAGTGCGGCCCTTGTTGCTCGTCATGCTGGCGGGAGTCGGGGCCCGGGCGTTGGGGATGGCGATGAACCGGATACTGGACCGGCATATCGACCAGCTCAATCCCCGCACGGCCAGTCGTGAACTGCCGAGCGGGCGGCTTTCGTCCGGTCACGCCTGGGCGGTCGCGGCGACCGGCCTGATCATCTACCTCGCCGCCTGTGCGGCCCTGGGCCCGTTGTGCCTGAAACTCTCCCCGATCCCGGCCCTGGTATTAATCACCTACTCAATGCTTAAACGTTTAAGCAGCCTCTGCCACTACGGAATCGGGGCCTGTCTGGCATTCGGGCCACTGGGGGCCTACGTGGCCGTGACCGGATCCACGGCCATCGATGGGGCGATCCTGATGCTGGCCCTGTTCACCTTCTGCTGGATCAGCGGGTTCGACATTATTTATGCCCTGCAGGACCTGAAAGCCGACCGCGAGATTGGCGTTCACAGTCTGCCGGCCGCCCTCGGGAGTGTTGGCGCCCAATGGATGGCCGCGCTCACCCACCTGGTGGCGGCGGCCGCCGCGGTTCAGCTTTGGATGCTGGGCGGGGCGGGAGCGGCATCCGGAACTGCCCTGACCGTCACTCTGGCGGCTTTCGGGTTGGCCTACTATCCAAAACTGCCGCTTCATGTTAGATTCTTTCCGGTATCCGCCATTGCCGGAGTGGCCGGTGCGTTGATTGCGATGTTGTAAGAGGTAAGGCGTGAGACGTGAGACGTGAAGACCATGAATTTATTACTGGCAGTGAGTGGGGCAACGGGGTCTTATGCGGCGGAGCTTCTGATCAAGAAGTCGCCGTGGCCGATCGCTTTGGTTGCCAGTGCGTGGGGCAGGAATGTCTATGAGCGCGAATGCGGTGATTTTTCCAAGTTGGCCGCCATGGCCGCCCGGGTCTTTGACGATACCGATCTGGCGGCGCCCGGTTCATCGGGCTCGGTTCCCACGGCAGGAATGGTGATTCTCCCCTGCTCCACCAATACACTGGCCAAGGTGGCACACGGCATTGCCGATACGCTGATTTCCCGTGCCGCACACTGTCACCTGAAAGAACAGCGCAAGCTGGTGCTCTGTGTGCGCGAATCGCCCTGGACCCAAATCGATCTTCAGAATGCCGCCACGGTGTCCGGTGCCGGTGGCGTGATCATGCCCCTCTCACCCCCATTTTATCAGCTGGCAGGCAAAGATCCGCGACAGGTCACCATGGAAGAACTTCTCAATCTATACGTGGATCGCGTGCTCGCCGTTCTGGGGCACCCCGCCCCCTCGAACTGGGAGACCATCTCGTGAGCGCGCTCGACCTCCGCGGTTTTATCAACCAGTTGGAGGCCTGTGGTCAGCTCGCCCGGGTCACCACGGAGGTGGATCCCGATCAGGACATCACGATTATCCAGCACCGGCTTCTCGCGGAACAGGGGCCGGCCGTTTTATTTGAGCGCGTCAAAGGCTCCCCTTACCGGTTGGTCTCCAACCTTTACGGAACACCGGCGCGGGTGGAAATGGCGTTTGGACGCCACCCCGGCGCGATTGGCGAAGATCTGGTGCGCCTGGCTGAGCGCTTTATGCCACCCACCATATCGGCCGTATGGACCGAACGCCGTAAGCTCTGGAAGGTAGCCCAAGCCCGTATGCGGACGGTACGGCGCGGCCCCATTCTGGAACAATGCTTCAGTCCGGCCCGACTGGATCTATTACCCTGCCTGACCTGCTGGCCATTGGATGGCGGGCCTTTTTTCACGCTGCCCCTGGTGCATACCGTTGACCCGCGTACAGGAGCGGGTAACCTCGGCATCTACCGCCTGCAGCGCTATGACGCCACCAGTACCGGCATGCATTGGCAGATTGAGAAAGGGGGCGGGTTTCATTTCCAGACTGCCGCCGACCGCGGGGAATCGCTCCCGATCAGCGTCATTCTGGGCGGCGCGCCGGCGCTGACCATTGCCGCCATCACCCCGCTTCCCGAAGGCATTGACGAACGTCTGCTGGCCGCCCTGCTGATGGGACACCCACTCGACGTCATCAAACGGTCAGGCACGGGTCACCGCATTCCCGCCAACGCCGAGTTTGTGCTTGAAGGCAGCGTCACGCCCGGCGATATGCGGCAGGAAGGCCCCTTTGGCGACCACTTGGGCCACTATTCCCACAGCGCCCCGTTTCCGGTCTTCCGGGTGGCCCGCATGCTGGCCCGTAAAGATGCCATCTATCCGGCCACAGTGGTGGGCAAACCGCCACAGGAAGATTACTACATCGGCGAAGCGCTCCAGGAGATGACCCTGCCCTTGCTGAAGCTGATCCGGCCTGCCATCAGTGATCTGTGGGCCTATCCTGAAACCGGTTTTCACCCTCTCGCGATTGCCGCCGTCAAGGAGCGGTATGGACAAGAAGCACTCAAGCACGCCCTCGGCCTGATGGGCGAAGGGCAGCTTTCCCTCACCAAAATCATGATCGTGGTGGATCACGACGTCAACGTCAGGGACTTCCGGCAGGTGAGCCACGCCCTGTGGGAAACGCTGGATGCGACCCACGGGCTCCACCTGCTGGCCCCCACCGCACAAGACACCCTCGACTTTACCGGGCCCTCCATGAACACCGGCAGCAAGCTGATCCTGCTGGGCACCCGAGGCCATCGCCCGCCACTCCGGCAGCAACCCCCGCCCCCCCCGCCGCACCATTCGGCGGTACATGCCCACATTCTGGCCATGGTGGCGGTCGGTGAGGCCTTTCTGGTGGTTCAGGTTCCGCCTGATGCCGATAAGCCGGCGATTCGTGAGGCGCTGGCCGCACACCCGGCTACCGGCCAATATCTCTTCCATGTGCTGGTTTCCCCTGATGTGCCCCTGAACGATCTGCGCATGATCCTGTGGGGTTGGTTCACCCGTTTCGATCCGCTATTGGATCTCCACCCCACCCGCCGCGAAGTCGTCGGAAACCGGCTGGTGCTACAGTTCCCCATCGCCATTGATGCCACCTGGAAGCCCGGCTACCGGCAACCCGTGGCCTTTGATCCGGTCCACGAGCGCCGCGTCAACGAGAACTGGGCCAGCTACGGAATCCCGGAGCCGAAGCGATGACGGGGCCGGTTCGGGACACGCTCATCCCTGCCGAAGACAACCGCCGGATGTTCGACCGCATCGCGCGGCGTTATGACCTCCTGAATGCCATTATGTCATTCGGCCTACACCGTTTCTGGCGGCGCAAAGCCCTGGAAAGCCTTTATTCAACCGGTTGCGCACGTGGTTCACATCATTACATGGACCTCGGATGTGGCACCGGCGATGTGGCGATTGCCATACTGAAATCAGATCCGTCTGCCCGTATTACCGGCATCGATCTCTCTGCCGGGATGATCAAAATTGCTGAACGGAAAACCCGGGCGGCTGGTCTGCAAAGCCGGGCGACCTATCAAATTGGAGACGCGACGGCCCTGGCGTTTGGCGAAAAAACTTTTGACGGCATTGTCAGCGCCTTCTGCGTGAGGAATATCGAGGACCGCGCCAAAGCTTTCCGCGAGATGAAGCGGGTGCTACGCCCCGGCGGCACGGTTGTCATTTTGGAATTAACCAGGCCCACCGCCCCCGTGCCGCGGCTGGTTCACCTGTTTCACACCCATTGGGTGATCCCGTTGCTAGGTTCCCTGCTTTCGCAAAGAAGCGCCTATCGCTATCTGGCCGACTCGATCGAACATTTCCCGCCACCTGCCGCGATAGTGGCTGAGATGACTACAGCGGGATTGAGGCCAGGAAGCCCTATTCCGCTGTCAGGCGGCCTGGTCACCCTCTTCACGGCCAGGGCACCGGGCCCCTACACCTTTGCGGCCCCGGAATACGCCAACTCGGTGCCGCTGGCACACTTCATTCCCGAAGTCAGCCCGGGATCACGGGTGGTTCTGAACACCCCGTCACAGCTTCTGGACCCGCTAGTGAATGGGGAGATTGATGCCGCCTTAATTCCGGTGGCGGCCCTGTTTGCCAACCCGTCCCTGATGGCGCTCGAAGGGACCGGCATCTGTGCCGGGAAAAAGGTTCGCAGCGTGTTACTCCGGTGCAAGCGGCCGCTTGAGCAGATCCGCACGGTCACGCTTGATCCGGCTTCGCGGACATCGAACGCGTTGGCGCAAGTGCTTCTTAAAACCCATTGGAAGCGCGCCATCCAGACGGGGGTGAATGCCGATGAAGCCGACGCGGCAGTGGTCATCGGGGACCGGGCGCTCTGCGAAAAGCCCGGTCCGGGCGGTGATTATGATCTGGCTACGGCCTGGAATCAGATGACCGGGCTACCCTTCGTGTTCGCCGTGTGGGCGGTGCGTCGTGACCACCCTGATCCGGCGGGGTTAACCGGAGTGATTCAGGCGGCAAAGCAGGCCGGTGTGGCCGCAATACCGAAGATCGCACAGGAGCAGGCGGTCAAACTGGGACTAAGCGAAGCCACCTGTCTGGAGTATTTCACCGGGTGCATTTACTACGACATAGGGCCCAGGGAGCGCGAGGCCATGGAGCTGTTCCGGAAAATGCTGGCGGAGTTGTCTTAAACTTGGCTATATATAGCTAAATGAGTGACATTAAAGAAACAGATCCGACGGATCCGTTGGATCGGACGGATCATGAAAGAAAAACCAGACGCTTGCGCCCCAGTGGCGGCTACCGTGAGCTAAGGGGTTTCCAAGTTGCCACGCTCATCTATGACGGCACCATCAAGTTTTGCGACCGATTCATTGAGAAGCGTTCACGCACGCACGACCAGATGGTGCAGGCCGCACGAAGCGGGCGGCAGAACATCGCGGAAGGCAGCCGCGCGGGGGCAACCAGCAGCAAAACAGAAACGCACCTGACCAACGTGGCGCGCAGCAGTCTGGACGAACTGCTGCTTGACTACGAAGATTTCCTGCGTCAGCGAAAGCTGCGACAATGGGCAAAAGGTGACCGAGAGGCATTAGAAGTGCGAAGCCTTGGCAGAAAATCTGATCGGTCGGATCTGACCGATCCGACGGAGGTGGGTGACAAAGCCCGGTGGGCACTCTATGCCCCCTGGCTCGAGCACAAGGAGCCAGCGATACTGGCGAACACCTTGATCTGCCTGATCCACCAGGCCAACTACCTGATGGACCAGCAATTGGTGGCGCTAGAGCAGGCCTTTATCAAAGGAGGCGGCTATAGCGAACAACTGGCTGTCGCCCGGCTCGCGGAGCGAGAGCGGAGGCAAAAAAATCCGACGGATCGCTCGGATCCGACGGATCTGATCAAAAACTGCCCGCTCTGTGAAAAACTAATGACCTTGCGAACC
>JBIKMI010000142.1:0-7340 GCA_044359285.1 Kiritimatiellia bacterium | reverse complement strand
ACATCAACAGGAATCCGACTGTCGAGATGAATGAGCGTCCGGTGACGGGGTTTTTCGCGGCGGCTCCCTTGAAAGATATTGATGCCGAACTGGAATGGCTCCGTGCCGCCGATCTGGATCCGGTCATCCTGGATATCCGGGCGCTTGCGGTCGCGAATCTGCGGGGAACGTTTAAAGGGACAGAGGCGGATGAGTGTTCCCAATGTCTGGTTAATCTGGCGCCCCACTCGGCAGACATCATTTTGCAGCATGCCCCGGGCGTGTGCTATCCGCATACGGTTTATTGCCGCGCCTCCACCTGGGAGGAGACTCCGGAATTTCTTGCCGAAAACATCAGGGACGTGATGCGGTACGGGGAATTCAAGCTCGGTTGGAAATCCTCCGCGCGCGTCGTGTTGATGGGGCAGATGGAGAAGCCCTCGCGGCTGCCCGCACGCGTACATGAGCTCCTGGGTCAGGAGGTTCAGGTGTGGGTGCCATGGGAAGACGGTCTGCAGACCAGCCGGGCAGTGGATAAGGTGCTTTCGCGGGATGGGGTCGATAGCGGAATCCTGTTGCCTGCGCTGGGTTTGGCGCTGAGGAGAACATAATATGATTCATTACCAGCTCAATATGGCACGGGGGTTTGTGATGCCGCTGGAGCAGCGCCGGAAATGGCTACATTGGGTGGCGTTGTATCTGCTGCTGATGGCCGTGGCAATCGGGCTGACACTCAGCCATGTATTCAGTCGTGCCATATACTGGAAGTCAAAGCAGGCCTCTGTGGCGATGCAGGAAAAAAAGATACTGCTGAGCCACCCGGGACTTCACTCCCTTGGTGAGTATGAGAAGAAGTTGGGTGGTGAGTATTCTGCCTGCGTTCGGGATATGGAAGCAATATTGAACTTTGGGCAGGCTCAAGGACGCATTGCATCCATCTTAATGTCGCTGATAGAGCCGTTGCCGACTGGATTATCATTAGGTTCGGTTTGTTACGATGGGGATTCAAAAAAAATCATTTTTGACGTGATCATGCCGTTATCCCTGAACTTAGATGGGAAGGTAACGCCTCCCAAGCTTGTCATATTGTGGGAGAAGCAACCACTGCTTTCAAAATTCCTTTCCCAAGTTGAAATGGAAAATAGTGAGCGAGTTCGCCTGGGCGGGCAGGATGCGATGAGCTGGCAATTTTCCGCAGTTATGGGAGGGCCATAACATGAGAAAGGGGAAAATCAGGTTATTTCGTGTGGAACTGGCGACCTGTCTGTTGGTTCCTCTTGCTGTACTGCTTGCTGTAATTGTGGGTGGCTATGGCTACATCACGCGAGAAAAGAAGGCTGTAATGAAACCAGTCGCTTCGCTTGAGAAGGTGCCGCTTCTGGAATCTCGATTATCTATAGCCCAAAAATCGCTCAGTAGTTATCGCATGAAGAATGGCGGAAAGGAAAACGGGGAGTGGTCTCATCGCGTCAGTCAGGCGGCTTCGGTCAAAGGAGTTGGGGTAAAATCAATTAATGTGGAGAAAATCGTGCCTCAGATATCGGTATCCTGCAATGACTATAGGATTCAGGTGTGCGGGGAAGGACGGATGGCCGCGGCTGTAGGGTGGCTGGACGAGTTGGATCAACCTGCGCGTTGTTTCCGGGTGGCAACACTCAAAATGCGTCCCGTTAAGCTAGCTCCGAATCAGGTCTACGAACTTGAGGCGGTGATCAATGCGAGGGCGATTTCAATGGTTTCCTCGCCGGGCGAGGACTGGTCGGGCCGGATCGAGCCAGCCTTGGAAAAACTCAATAAATTGACAGCTGCGGTCAATCAAATGGCTAAAACAAAATGGCAGGAACTGGATACACGCATTCTGGATGAGCGTGATCGGTGTGCTATAACCGATAAGCCATCAAGCACTCCTTTGCCAGTCTTTTCCCTAAAAATCAATGGAATTGTGAATGATGGGCGAAAGCCACTGGCTTTGACAGACAGGGGGGTATTTGGGGAAGGAGATGCACTGGACGGATACCGAATTCAAAAGGTTGCTAATGATCATATCGTAGTAGTTGATGGTGAAGGCGGACAAACAATTGTGCGGCTATATAAGAGCGAGTAACGACAATGAATAGATTCTTCCGATTAAAAGTGCTGCGTCTCGTAGGCTCGCCAAGCGATGGATTGACGTCGGTCGAAATCCTGATGGCGTTACTGGTGATCGCTGTGCTGGCTATTGCGGGGGCGACGCTGATCAGCCGCGGTCAGATTGAGACGGGGGCACAAAAATATAAACGTGCCGCTATTGAGATGGCAAACACGCGCATGGAACAGGTTGTGAGAGTTTGGTCGTATTCGAGTGTTGCTGGGCTAGTAGGTCACTCCCAGGCAACCAATGTGGTGCTGAATCATATCCCGGGGTTTGGGATGACGACCACCGTGGTTAATGCGGGATCCGGTGGTGATAATTGTCTGAAGGTCGCCGTCTCGGTCGCCTATCAGAAAAACGGGAATGCGGTGACATTGGAAACGTATCGTTCTAAATGATGAAGATAGGGAGAACTATGCAGTCTCATCATAACAGCGGGGGTTTCACACTGGTGGAATTGAGTATCGCGATTGTGGCGACGGCGATCATTATGTTGACCGCTGGTGCGATCCTGCAGTCCGTGGTGCGCGCTATCCATCAGCAGGCTGCAATGGCAAGTCTGCAAGGTGAGATGCGCGTAGTGGCGTCCACGCTTATGGGGCTTGCGCGTGAAGCGCATAGTGCAGATGTGGCGTTTCCGACGGTGGGTACAACGGGTATCGTATTTACAGTTGGAACTAACTCCGTCTTTCGCGCCAACAATTTATGGGCCGCTGATGCCGCGGGTCCGAACCTGGTATATGCGCGGGGTGCAGGAGCCGCAAATAGAATGCTGCTATCGAAAGGATGGATCACGGGCTTTTCAGTCAGTCGTTCAACCAACTCGGCCTCATTTTCTGTCAAAATGGATAACACAAATGACTCGATCGACTTTAGCTGTAGTGCCGTTTTTAGGAATTAGTGAGGAAGCTCATGAAAAAGTTTATGAATAGCATGTTGAAGGGGTCAGGATCTCCCTGGAATCAGTCCGGGATGGCTCTCGGAATGGTCATGGTGATCGTACTGGCCGTATCTGTTTTGGGGGTGGCGCTGATTTCGGCTTCGACGATGAGTGCGGTTGAAACTTCGCGATATCTAAATTCAGTTAAGGCGTTCTGGCTTGCGGAAGCCGGAATTCAGCGTTTTGACAAACGGGCTTTCGCAGGGATTTGGTCTCCGTTTAGTGACACATCGGTCGGAGCAGGAGGGATTCAAGTCACCTTGTTTTCAAATGCGAACCCGCCTTATGCGGAATCAGTTGGTTCGGTGCAGGGGGACATACAACGGATAAGGGTTGAGTTTCAGTATCTGGCACATTCCTATCAGCATGCGATCTTTGCAGCAAATAACTCTGGGGTCCCCTGGACCTTTTCATTACGCGGAATCGGGAGCCCCGCCATGGTCTCTGGACATGAGCGCAGTGGCCGGGATGTGGTCATGGGGAACATTTATGCTGACGGTGATGTGGTGCTTTATGAACAGAGTATGGTCAGCAATGCGCCCGCGCCCAATTCCTATCTATTAATGGGGGACGTTGAGGCTACAGGAATAATTGCGCTGTCAAATGCGGCGACCATCAGGGGGAGCCGATATGAACATGTCGCGGAAATTCCTGCTCCTGATTTAGTCGTCATGAATTACGCCTCAAACAATACGTGGAATATACGTCGGGAATTCCAGAATGCCCGGGTAACCTCAGGAAATCTCCCGTCAGGACATCCGCTGAGGAATGTCGTGGTGATTAATCCTTCAGATCGTACAGCTGAGAACCGTAGCACCCCGGGGGATGATTTCTATTTTGAACCGATTAATGCAAATAATAACGGGGCAACCCAAAAAGAGGCTAAAACGCCTTTAGCTCTCGGGGTGAATCAAACCTACTATGTTGATGGAAATGTATGGTTTCATAACCTTGATGTATATGGTTTCGCGATCGATGGGACGGCCACCATAGCGGCAACCCATGATATTCATATCAGTGACAACTTGAAGTATTCCACAACCAATAGCTTGTTGGGATTAGTGTCATTAGGCCGTTATGATGCAACCGGCCATTTGCAAAGTGGCGGAAATGTCTATTTTGGTGATCCTGAATACGGAACGACGTATACAGTGGATGCCTTTATGTTTGCCGCTAATGATTTCTGTTATAACATTTCGGCAAACACCCCAACCCGTCAGGAGGAGCCCACAACAGGGTTCCAGGTGTATGGGAATTATGCCGCGATGAATCAGGTAAGGGTGTTTCGCGATTGGTATACCGGCAGTGGTGGTGACCGTTCCGCCTGGTATGATCCAAGCACTAACCGTTGGAGGGATGTTTTGACAAGCGCCATGCTCTCTTCGTCTCAAACTAACACGCTGCGCCATTATCAAATGACGGTAAAATACGACGAACGTATACGTAATCAATCCACTCAGCCGCCCCGGCTTCCCCGGCAGCAAAGTGGCGCGGGATCACTCTATGGGGGAATAACACAGTGGATTCTTAATCCTTGAGCTGGCTTTTACTATGAAATCAGGAAAACAAATTTTTCAAGGACTTACCCGTCTAACACAGGGCGGCACGTTCATTGAGGTGATGATGGCTTGTGTTGTTTTGCCTGTTATCGCGATTGCAGGGGCCAGTTTTGCAGCGCAATCCCATAACACCCTGGCCACTCATCGGAATCGCAGTGTCGCCTTGGCGGCAGCCAATAGTCGCCTCGAAGAAATCAGCGGAATCCCTTATGGCCAGCTTACCAACCTGGTAAGTGGGGCGGCACCGGTGTGGATCAAGCGGAATGGCACCGGCTGGCAGGTGACGACGGCCTCCGATTTTGACCTTTTTATGATGGAGTCGTCAGCGCAGGAACTTCGTACCAGCTTGTCCTTGACGAACTGGCCTGCGCTAGGAGTGGTCCGGCTGCTCCGGGTTACTACGCAGGCGACCTATAAAAAACCCGATTATGTGACCCTGACAACCTTCTGTGCGCCATAACACAAGGGGAAACATGCAAATTGCAAATAGAGTTGGCTTTACGATCGTTGAATTGCTGATCGGGGTCAGTGCGGCGGCAATCCTGGCTGTTGCGGCGGGAGTGTTGTTGGAGAGTGCTTTTCGGGGATCAGCCCGGGCAAAGGCAGCCGTTGAGATGGAGCAGGATGCGGCCGTGGCCATCCATACCATTGAGCTCGCGATCCGGAGTGCCTCCAATACGGTGACGGGCGAGGTGGGCGTGGACCGCTTGAAGGTGAGGACGCCGAGCGGGGCAATAAGGGCCTTTACGGTACAAACCAGTAATGGACGCCGGAGTTTGGTCTACAATCCGAATGACCCCGGCGGGGCATCGATGGTGCTGGTGGATCGGCGGTTGGGGTCATTTGTATCCGCCACCACGGGAAAGGTGGTGCGTGTGTCGATGACACTCTCTGGGATTGATCAGAATGCTCAGGATATCGGCTTGGTGCTGGGTTATAGCAATATTTTGGTGCGCATGAGGAATTAACTCATGAAAACAGCTTTAATACACTACGGATTGAAAAGAAAGGCACAGGAAGGGCGGGCGGGAGCCATTCTGGGCATGATGTTAGTCATCGTGCTGGCGATTAGTGTCATTGGCCTAAGCCTGCTGCATCGGGGGGCCGTGAATGCGATAGAGGTGTCGAGAACCGTGAACAGCGATCAGGCGTTCTGGTCTGCCGAGGCGGGACTTCAGCACGCGCGGGCCATGTTGCTGGGGAATACCGCTGTCCGGCATGGCTTCTTCCCGTACCTGTTTTCCAGAACGGATATGGGGTACGGGGGGCGGATTGTCAGCGCAGATAATGTGAACTTTGGCATCGTTTCGACGGGGTCATGGCAGAATGCGGTGCGCATGGTGCAGCAGTCCGTCAGAGTTGATGAAACCTGGCCGGGGGCGTTTGACTATGCCATTTATTCCGGGAACACCATGGAATTGCGGGGAGGCACAACCGTCACCGGGGACATTTTCGCCGACAATGGCTACCGTTTTGTTTCCGGGGGACCAAGCGTTTCCGGGGGGATTTATGATGATGTAACAGGGGGAACTTATCCTGCGCCTCCGGCCGTCCCTGTTCCGCCGGTTCTGGATACGTCCTCCTATAACGCCGTCATTGCGACGGCGGCTGCAGCGCCTGTGACAACGCCGGTATATCCCTGGAATTTGGGAAACCACACCAATTACCTCAACTCGACCTCGTTGAATGTCGGCGGGCGCATTGACGGGCCCGGGGTTCTGGTCGTCAGTGGAGATATCTCGATTTCAAGCGGCTCGGCCCTGATCGGCAACAACGTGACATTGATATCGGGCGGGATGATTACCATCGATAAAGATTGCTCATCGGGATCGAATATCCTGTTTTATGCGAACTCCGGGTTTGATCTGGCAAAAAACAATACGGTCGCCATCGGTAGTAGCGCCCTGGTCACACCGGGAAACATTAATATTAAAAAAGAGCTCACTTTTTCCGGGTTGATCTATGCAGGAGGAACCATCGATGCCGATAAAACCATGACGGTCACGGGGGCGATTGTGGCGGTAGGAAGTGTCCGGATAAAAATGGACTGTATCGTTACCTATGACGCCTCGTTACTGCCCATGGAGATGTTCCCTGGCATTGAGCCAGAAGTGCGAATGAATGACTCGCCGTGGAGTGAAAGCTTTCTGTAAAAGTTGAAAACAGCATGAAGAAAGGGAGGTTGATGATGAAAGCGATGAAATTATTTGCGGTGCTCGGAGTGGTAGGGGCGTTGGTGTCCGGGATCATGATCACAGGGTGTGAGACGACGGAGACGACCGACAATGCGATGACGATTACGCCTGGCGCGGCCATTCTCACCAATGAGGTGAGTTTAGTGACGTTTACGGTATCAACCGCCAGCACGAATGTGGCCTTGATTCTGCCCTTGATCTGGTCGGTGGGCGATGCGTCCATGGGTCATATCCGCGCTTCGGATGGCATGACCGCGATCTATGAATCGACGAGTAAGAAGGGGAATAACACGGTACATGTTCGCGATCAGGGCGATTCCGAGGGTGTGGCGTCAGTTGTCATGGAATAAGGATGGCTTCTGATTTTATGTTCCGGAAAGTATGGAGTAGGTGATGTATCGAGACTTCTATCATCTCAGCGAGGTCCCGTTCAATGTCACCAGTGACCCCGGCTTCCTGTTCCTGAGTCCAACGCATCAGGAAGCCTTGGAACACCTGCGTTACGGGATCGAGCAGCGCAAAGGGTTTCTGGCCAT
>JBIKMI010000141.1:0-7395 GCA_044359285.1 Kiritimatiellia bacterium | reverse complement strand
TTCCGGAGTCTCCTCCCAGGTGGAGGCGCGGCAGTAAACCGTATGGGGGTAGCTCACGCCCGGGGCGTGCTGTAAAATGATGTCGGCCGAGTGAGGCGCCAGATTAACCAGACATTGGGAACACTCCTCTCCCTCTGTCCCCTTGAATGTTCCACGCAGATTCGCGACCGCAAGCGCCCGGATGTCCAGGATGACCGGATCCAGGTCGGCGGCACGGAGCCATTCCAGTTCGGCATCAATATCTTTCAAAGGAGCCGCCGCGAAAAACCCCGTCACCGGACTCGCCTTCATCTCGGGGTTGGGATTGCTGTTGATGTGCCACTCCACCACCATCTCCGGCCGGGATAACTGCATGGCCTCCTCTGCCTGAAGCCAGATTACCGCGCTCAACTCACGCGGCGTCATGGCGGGGAAACTGAACGAGCGAACCGTGAGCGAACCGCTACGCAATGCCGCACACACCGTCCGGGTTGGCATTTTGGAATGCTTCCACAAGGCCTTGATCGCCTCCGCCTTATCCTTGGGTGACCCGGCCGGATCGTAATCCACCCACCCGGCATGCGTGATCTGGTACGAGCCCGCCCGTTTCTCCCGCACCCGAGCCGCGGCAATATGCGCATCGCCGAACTCTATGCCTGCTATATCTGTTGTGGACCAACTAATCACAGGATCCTCCTCACCCGATACCCATGCTTAAGTTCAAAGCATCGTTCCGCCCCAATGACCTCCACTATCCAGTGTTACCGTCTGTCCGGCGGCATCATTGGTATATCCCGTCGCCGTCAGAATATAATTACTTGCCGTGATACTCGTCAGCCGATACCCATCCGTTTTGAAATAGATCCCATCCAAATCACCTCGCTTCACCATCAAGCCCGTTACCTGATCCATGGTTTTCCCCATCTCCCCATCGGGATATTTCCCAAACTCATTCTTATAGACTTGCATGGCTGAGCGAATCACCCCCAACCCGGTCTGGCCTTCTGTCGCCATCGCTTGTTTCTTGTTGCCCAGCATGATCGGCACCAACACCGCCATCAGAATGCCAACAATAATGGCCACCACCATCAGTTCAACTAAGGTAAATCCGGACTTGGTATTCATGTACAATACCCCCCCCGCCGTCCTGATCCGTAAACGGCACCCCAACACCGGGGAATGCCGCTACGGACTACAGAACTCAACCTCTGAGCAATCGGTCAAAGTCCGCCCCAGGTTCCATTCTGATCCAAGGTGACCGTCGGAGGACTGTTGGTATATCCCACCGCCTGCATTGAGTAGTTACTCACAGACGATGAGAGCATGGTGTATCCTGAGGATCGGTAATATTTACCATCCAGATCTCCGTTTTTGACGGTCAGTCCTGCATACCCCGGAATCTGACTGCCCGCGCTAATGACGGGATAAGCGCCGTTCTCGGCCTTATAAACCTGCATGGCGGTCCTCAGTGTACCCAAGCCCGCCTGTGCCTCTGTAGCCATGGCGCGATCCTTATTCCCCATCATCAAGGGGATGGCCACCGCGGCCAGAATGGCAACAATAATTGCCACCACCATTAACTCAACCAACGTAAACCCTGCTTTGCTATTGATATTCATTCGATCCTCCTGTTTCGTTACTTCATTCAACCTTCGATTAACGTTCATTCCGCAACTCCACCCCTTTCTATTTTCGTCTTCCACCTCCTCTGTTTGAAATTTCACACCTTTTAGTTACTGGTTCCCATCACACCCTGACCTCACCGGATATGCCCCGCCGCGCTGAAGACCGGCAGATAGACCGCCATCACCAACACCAGAATCATGCAGCCAAACAGAACAATGATGAAAGGTTCGATCAGGGCCATGGCAATCATGATGGCCCCCTCCGCCTGATCTTCATACACATCCGCCACCTTGCCCAACACCTCTGGCAGTTTTCCGGATGACTCCCCTACCCCCACCATCCGGACTACCAGACGGGGGAAGACCTCTTTATCCAGACTGGTGGCAATATCATTTCCGGCCATAATCCGGTCCCGGGTCTGGCGCAGGGTCTTCTCCATGGATTTATTTCCGAGCACTTCGGAGGCGATCTCAATGGCATTGCCGACAGGAACCCCCCCGTGCAGCATGATTCCAAGATTCCGGCAAAATCGGGCCACCGCAATTTTACGGATAATATCACCCACCACGGGGAGTCGCAGCACCAGCCGATCAATGACGCAACGACCCTTCAGCGTCCGGCCATACATCACTCCCGCGGTGATCAAGATGAAAAGCCCTGAAAAGATCCACACGGTGTTGGAAATAATAAACCCGTTCACCATGAACACGAACTGCGTCAGCGGGGGTAGATTCCCGCCCGTGGAGCTGAAAATGGACTGGAACCGGGGTAACACAAACAGGGTCATGATCAGCGAAACGATGACAAAGAAACAGGCGACAAAAATAGGATAGGCAATGACCGTCTTGATCTTCCGCGCCAGCCGGTCGTTCTTCTCGAGGCTCAGCGCCAGGTAATCCAGCGTTTCCGTCATGCTCCCGGATTCTTCAGCCGCTTTGATCAAAGCGACAAACAGGGGATCGAAGGCACGCGCTTCATTGGTAATGGACTGGGAAAAGGTTAAACCATCATCCAGGCGCCTCAGGATCCGGTATAATACTTCCTGATAAGTACGGTTATCCATGTCCTCGGCAATGGTTTCGAGGGCCTCTCTTAAAGGGACCCCGGATCCAACCGAAATTGAAAGCTGCCGGCAAAAGACGGATTTCTCCGACAGGGTAATCCCCCGCAACAACCAGCGGTTGCCCTTCGCCAGGAAGGCATTCTGACTGCCCATTGCGACCTGGGCCGCATGATCGGTAATTTCGGTGACAACCATACCCCTGGCATGCAATTGCGATAAGGCCTCAAACCGGGTTGATGCGGAAATCTCCCCTGTCAACATTTTCCCGGAAACATCCCTGACTGTATATTGGTATGTGGGCATAAACCGTTCCTCGCCTTAATACTCGTCATCTCCCGCACAAACACTCATGACTTCCTCAATGGTTGTCAGTCCTGCCTTGACTTTAGACAGACCGTTCAACGCCATTGGCTCCATTCCGGCGGCAATGACTTTCTTCCTGAATTCCACCGCCCCTGCATTCCGGATGATCATCTCCCGGATCACATCTGTTACCTCCAGATACTCAAATATCCCGGACCGTCCATAAAACCCGGTTTTCGAGCATTTCGGGCACCCTTCCCCGTGATAGTAGGTCCAGGAGGCTGCCGCGGGATTCTGCCGGACGGCATATTCCAACGCCTCGGCGGTCGGGCGCTGTTCAACTTTACAGGCCGGGCAGATCAGTCGGACCAGTCGCTGTCCGATCACCAGTTTAATCGTGGCGGCGATTAAATAGTTCTCAATTCCAATGTCCCGCAAACGCCACAAGGCGGAGGTGGCATCATTCGTATGCAGGGAGCTCAGGACCAGATGCCCGGTCAAAGCGGACCGCATCGCGATCTGGGCGGTTTCTGCATCACGAATTTCACCAATCATGATGATGTCAGGATCCTGGCGGAGAATGGATCGCAAGGCATTGGCGAAATCAAGACCGATAGTGGCCTTGCACTGCATCTGATTGATCCCCGGGATCAGATACTCAATGGGATCCTCAACTGTCTGGATATTCCAGGCCGGGTCCTTGAGAAAATTCAGGGCACCATAGAGCGTGGTGGTTTTACCGCTTCCCGTCGGTCCCGTCAGCAGAATGATTCCATTCGGCGACTGCAACAGGCGCTGAAAGCGCTTGAGCATGTCGGCATCAAACCCGACATCACGCATATCGACCAATAACGCCTTCCGGTCCAGGATTCGCAATACCAGCTTCTCCCCGTACGCCTCGGGAAGAGATGAAACCCGGACGTCGATGGTGCGGTCATGAACCTTGAATTTGAACCGCCCATCCAGTGGAAGCCGTCGCTCCGTGATGTCCATGTTGGAGAGAATCTTGATGCGGGTGGTGATGGCCCGGAACAACGCCTTCGGCGGCGGGGTGGCCTCCCGCAACAGGCCATCCACGCGGATCCGGACGGTGACCGACTGTTCGCCCGGCTCGAAATGAATGTCACTCGCCCGGTCCCGCACCGCCTGCATGAGCATCAGGTTCACAAATTTGACCACAGGCGCATCATTGGCCAACACGCGCAGTTGATCCTGATCCGCACCGGCCTCGGCGGCCACCGCGCCCGCCTCCGTCTCCACATCCACGATATCCTTCAGATCCCGCTCGATATAGGCTTCCACCTGATAGAATTTGTCGATCACCGCCCGGATCCGCTCTTCAGAACTGACCGCTTTGTGAATTTCAAACCGGGTCAGGGAGCGTACGACGGCAATCGCCTCGACATCCAACGGGTCCCGCATCACCAGCGTGATCGATTGGTCCGAATGATCCGCCCGACTCCGGACCGCGAACATACAATTGCGGCGCGCTACATTCTCGGGGACGAGCTTGACCTCCTCCTTTTCCAGCTTGAACTCATCATCCAGCTCAAAATAGGGAATACCCAACTGGTCAGCAAGAGAACGGGCGATATCTTCATGAGTGACATAGCCCAGCTCGACCAACACCTCCCCGAGGACTTTACCGGAGCCACGTTGCATACCAATGGCCTGGACCAGCCGGTCCTCCGTAATGACCCCTTTCGAGACAAGTATTTTCCCTATTTTGACTTCACCCATAGCCATTCTCCTGGCGTTCGAGGCCTCTCTACCGCTTCACATCCGTGGCAACCTTCTCCTCGGGAATCAAGTGGGAGACTTCCGGTAACTTGACGGATAGCTTCTCATTCGGATCCACCACCCGGGCAGTCAGGAAGATCAATAGCTCAAACTTCTCCGTAACCACCATGTCACGCCGGAACAAGAGCCCCAACAAGGGGATGCTCCCCAGAAATGGAACCCGGATGGCCGTTGTGGTCTTTTTGTCACGCAGCATTCCCCCGATGACCACCGTCTGCCCGCTCCGGATCATCACATGCGTTTCGGCTTCACGCGTGGCAATCACGGGGTACTCGGTAAGGGACACGCCGGCACTGTCCCCTGAAGCGCTTCCTACCTTGCCGGACTGATATCCGAGCAGTTCACGCACAGAGGGGTGGACAATCAGGTTAATGAAATTATCCTCACACACCTGCGGCATCACTTTCAGCTTAATACCGATATCTTCATAACGCTCCAGTGAGGTCGAAATCGTGGTGGTTCCCACCCCGCCCGAAGAGTCGGATTTGATGATCGGCAATTTTTGTCCGACAATGATCACCGCATCCTGGTTATTCATAGTTAAGACCCGGGGGGATGACAGCATGTTGTAGGTCGAGTCCTCCTCCATCAGGTGTAGCAGCACTTCAAGCTGCATGTCTGTCAATTTCTGGAATGCCAATGATAAGCCGCCGTCAAACGGACGCGTGCCGGACAACCCGCTTCCCGATTGGTATCCGGCCGGCTGGACCGTCCCGCTGATCTGCTGGGCGCCCGCCGCAAAGACACTTCCAGCCCCAGACGTCCCGATCGTCTTCACTCCGGGTGCGGTGGCGCCATTCACGCCAGTGCCCCACTCCACCCCGACATCCCGCATAAAGTCAGCCCGGATCTCAACAAACCGGGCTTCAATCACCACCTGACTGGGCGCCACATCCACCTGGGTGATAATGGATTGGATCCGGTCAATGATCTTCTGAGTATCCACCACCACCAGCGTTTTTCCCCTGACTTGGGCGGAGTCTTCCTGTAGGCGTTTCAGGCGCCCCAGGCTCTCCGAGCTGGTCGTATTGAGATTGCCCTGGAATATCTGCTGGTCCTGCCAGCTCTGGCTGCGCGCGATGAGCTTTCCGATTCGACCGGCCGGAGAAATCTGACTCCGCACCAACTCTTCCACATCCGATGCATCCAGATACTTGAGCGCAAACATTTTAACGATCAGAGGCTCGGCGATCAGAGCGGACGCTCCGCCAGGGGTGGCCGCCCCCACGACATTGGTTCCCATACTTTGTTTAAGAGCCTTGTCTTTCCCGCAAATGATGATGGTATCGCCCACCATGTAATAATCGAAGCCATACGGCTTGATAATCACATCCAGTGCTTCCTGCCAGGGCTTATCGGTCAGTCGCAACGTGACGTTACCAGTCACCTCGGAGCCAATCACAATGCTCCGGCCGGTCTGACGCGAAAAGGCATTCAATACCTGGGCAATGGGCCCATTATCCACATTGATCGTCACCAGGTCAGAGGGCACCGGCAGGGACGGCATCGGAGGAGCGGGATCAGCGGCCCACAGCGCACTCCCCCCCTGAAGCAGCACGCCCAATACCAGCACCTTGGAAACTCCATATATCATCCACCGGCCCGTCTGCTTCGTCTTCATCCTGCACACTCCTTCCCAGCTATTGTTTCAACCCTAACATCCGAACTAATTCCTTTGACCGCGGGGAGCGGTTAATCGCCGTCCCGAGGTCGATCAGCCCTTTTTCATACAACGCCTTGAGCGATTCATTCATGGTGATCATCCCCTCCGCCCGGCCGGTCTGGATCACCGAATACAATTGTTGCACCTGCATCTCCCGGATCAGGCTCCGGATGGCCTGATTGACATTCATCACTTCACAGGCCATGACCCGGCGCGTGCTGTCGGAGGTGATCAGGAGCTGTTGCGCCACCACCCCGACCAGGACCATCGAGAGCTGCGTATAGATCTGCTGCTGCTGGGCCGGAGGGAACACGTCGACAATCCGGTTGACTACATGGGTGGTATCCTGCGTGTGCAGGGTTCCCAGAATCAAATGCCCCGTCTCAGCCAGGCTCAATACCAGCTGTATGGTTTCCAGATCGCGCATCTCCCCCACCATGATCACATCCGGCGATTGCCGGAAGACACTGTGGAGCGCCTCCGGGAAGGTGCGGGCATCCGTCCCGATTTCACGCTGATCCACCACGCTCTTGTTGTGATGGTGCAAATACTCGATCGGGTCCTCGAGACAGACAATGTGCAGGCGCCGGTTGGCATTGATGTAATTAAGCATGGCCGCCATCGTCGTTGACTTGCCGCTCCCCGCCGGGCCGGTTAACAGCACCAGCCCATGGGGCTGAAGGGCGAACTCTTTGATCACTTCAGGTAAGCCCAATTCCTCGAAAGGGGGAATCCGGAAGGGGATCACGCGGATGGCAATGGCTAATGATTCACGCTGATAGTAGAAGTTAAACCGGAACCGGCTGAGCGCTTCAAATCCCTTCGAAAAATCCAAACTCCGTTTGTGGCGCAAAACCTCGAACCGTTCCTCCCCCAGCAACTTATAGGCCAGCCTCTCTAACATCCCATCATCCACAGCCTCATCCATCAGCGGGGTGAGTAGCCCATTGATCCGCAACTG
>JBIKMI010000140.1:0-7398 GCA_044359285.1 Kiritimatiellia bacterium | reverse complement strand
GTTTCTTCCGGAAACTGATGATGGCCTGTGCGGGAATTCTTGTCGCCGGTATTCTGTGTGGCGTGATTTTCCCCCAGTATGCCGCGGCGACGTTCAGGCGGATGTTTTTTGGCGATGTTCGCTATCCCAGCCTGACCCGGATTGCCCTGAATGAGGTGAAGACCAGGCTTACCCGCGGTGATGACTGGGTGCTGAACGTCACGCTTTCCGGAAAGATTCCCTCGTCCGTCATCCTGAAGATGAAGGACGTTGCCTCGGCGGGAAGCGAGGCCGGCACGGGCGGCAGGAAATCCCGGTGGGTCAGTATTCCGCTCAAGCCGATCCTCGGCTACACCTACGGTGTGACCCTTGAGAAGGCTCAGCAATCCTTTGAATTCCAGGTTTTCGCGGGAGACGGGTGGACCGACAGTCAGGTTGTGAAGGTGCTTGTGCCTGTGGCGGTTCTCGATCCGGTCCTGGACATCCAGCCCCCGCGCTACTCGGGGCAGAGGCCGGTCACCAACGCGCCGCTGGTGGGCAGCTCCGTGCTTGAAGGGTCCACGGTGACCATCAAGGTTCCGGCCAGCAAGGGTGTGGTAGCGGGGTCGTTGCAGGTCGCCGCCGGCCGGGCCTACAAACTGGCGCCCCTGACCCCTGCGCACGGCGCTACGGGAACCTTCGTGGTGTCCGCGCTGCCGTCATCGGCGCCAACCACCCTCACGGCTTCGAATGGTGTGGTGGACTTTACCGTCAGGGTCAAGGATGTCGAGGACCTTGAAAACCAGGAGCCGCTCACCCTCTACAGCCTGCGGGTTCAACCGGATCAGGAGCCGAGGGTCCGCCTTGTTTCTCCGAAGAGCGACCGCATCAGCGTGCCCTATGCCCAGTGGAAAATCACCTATGAGGCCACGGACGATTTCGGATTGAGCAAGGCCTGGCTGGTCTGGGAGGTGTTCCCAACGGCGGCGCCGGCAAGCGACTCGAGTTCCGAGTCCGCGCCGACGGCGGAGCAGAAGCCGCTCCGGAGCGGAAGGATTGAACTGCGTTCTGAAAAGGAGGCGTTGAAGTGGACGGGGGAGGCCATCCTGGATATGGTGGCAGCCAAGACGACGCCGGGCGAGACCGTGGTGGCCCGGATCGAGGTGGCGGATGCCAGGGTGAACGCCGTTACCAATGGCCTGCCGGATCCGGCAGTGATCGGGAAAAGTTCGCCGCTCTCCTTCGCCATTGTTGATGAAAGCGAAAAATGGACCGAAATCCTGCAGCGGCTCGGCGCCGTGGAGGAAGTGGTCGTGCGCGTCCAGGACCGGCAGGAGACGGTTCGGAAGGAAGTGGAGGGGTTGAAGAAATGAGGAGCCGATTCAGGGATCAGGGTTCAGGGTTCAGGCTTCAGGGTTCAGTCGCCTGTCTTCTGTTGTTGCTTGCGGTCGGTGCCTTCGCCCAGGAGAAGCCGGCGGTCAGCACGGGTGTCGGCACGCTGGCCCGCGATGTGTCTGTCAAGGAAGACGGCGATCCCGCGGTGATACCGGAGGCGGTGGTCCAATCCATCCGCCGGGGTCAGGAGTATTTGAAAAAGGCGCAGAACGCCAAGGGGTCTTTTTACGGGAGTGACGATACCGGCCCGGTCTCGCTCGCGGTCCTGGCGCTGATGGTGGACGGGTCCGTGCCGGGTAGGGGACCCTACGGCCGGGAGGTGGCACGGGGTGTGGAATACCTGCTGAAGAATGCCCAGCCCACCGGACTGATCCACTCCAAGGACGGCCGGACCCCCGCCATGTATAACCACGGTCTGGCCACGCTCTGCCTGGCCGAGGTCTGGGGCATGACGCGCCAGCAGGATATCCTTCCGGTGCTCAAGCGGGCGGTGGATCTGATTGTCCGTTGCCAGAGTTCCAGGGGCGGCTGGCGCTACAGCCCCACCCCCGGCGATGCGGATACTTCGGTGACCGTCATGCAGGTGGTGGCGCTACGGGCGGCGCAGAACGCCGGTGTCTTCGTTCCCGAGAAGACCATCAGGGATGCGGTTTCCTACATCAAAAGCAATCACTGCGGGAAGGACAAGGGGTTCGGCTATTCCGGTCCGGGCGGGCCAGCCCCGGCCAGGTCGGCCGCCGGTGTGCTTTCCCTCCAGATGTGCGGTCAATACGATGCCAGGGAAACCCGTCTCGGCCTGGAATACCTTGAAGAGCACGCGGCGAAGATGGACAAGGTCGAGCACTATTACTATGCGCAGTATTATGCCATGCAGTGCATGTACCAGGCGCGGGACAGCGCGAAGTGGAATGCCTGGTACGCAACCCAGTGCCGGAGCATGATGTCGAAGCAGAGCAAGGAGAACGGGAATATAGGTGGATTGTATGAAACCGCCTGGGCGATCCTTGCCATGGGCCTCCCGTATCGTTATCTTCCAATTTATCAGCGGTAAGGAGTAAGACGTGAGGCGTGAAACGTAAAACGTGAAACGTGACAACTACATTGCCCGAGACCCGACACTCACCAACCTACTTAAGAAAGTCCCATCATCATGAACTCACACTCCCTCCCTCTCTTCTCACGTTTCACGTTTCACGTTTCACGTTCCGCATTCCTAACCCTCGCCACTCTTGCCATGACCTGCCCCGCGGCGGATCGCTGGGCCATCCTCACGGATTCGGGGGAGCGAAAGGCCGTGGCCGTGGAGTTTGCCGCCGATGGCGCCAGTCTCGTCATGAAGCAGGCTGACGGCGCCTCCGCGTCGCTTCCCCTGCGCTCGATCGTTGCCCTGAGCCACCGCGCCGTTGCGCCGCCGGAGCGGGGCGCTTCATCGACGTCGAGCCGGCGTTTCTATGTGGAACTGCTGTCCGGCGAAAGGATCCTGGCCGATACCATGGAGTTGGCCGGCAACAAGCTGGTGGTGGGAAATGCCCAGTGGGGCAGGGTGGAGTTGCCTGTGAGTTCCGTCCGGAAGGGGGTGGCATCAGACGCGCGGCTTGCCGAGGTGCCGCCGGACTTTACCGGTGTGCGGTACGTCAACGGGGATACCGTTCCCGGTACGGTGGTATCGATCTCGGGTAAGGGCGCCATGGTGGATATGGCGGGTGTGGGCAAAATCCCGGTGGATGATCTGGCCAGCGTGTCGGATATCGTGCTATCGAAGGGCGGGGCCGGGCGGACCCTGAAGGGGGTTGAAGTCCTCCTGCTCACCGGCGAGATGCTTTCCGGCACCTGTGCCGGCGGTTCCGACGGGTTCATGAAACTGAAGACCGCCTGGGCTGGCGAGGTCCTGACGATTCCCCTGGCGATGCTTTCCGCCGTTGGTTTCCCCGAAGGGCGCCGCCTGCTGTGGGCGGAGCCGACAACGTCCGCGACGGCGGCCCCGTTCCTGGGATTCCACCGGCCGGCGGTCAGGAACCGCGCCTTGGCCGGAGGACCGCTTTCAGTGGATGGTTTTCGTGCCTCGCGGGGGTTGGCCCTGTATGGCGGCACCACGCTCGGGTTTGCGGTACCGGCAGCGCCAGGCGGCGCCGTGCTACTGGCCTGGGCCGGCGTGGATGACGCCATTCCCCCGGGCATGGGGTCCGCGGCACTCACCGTGGCGGTGGATGGTGTCGCGGTGCAGACCGTGCCTCTGGAAGCGGGTGGCGGTCTGGTTCCCTTGAACATCCAGATCCCTGCTAATGCGACCAACGTTGCATTCAGCGCCGGCATCACTCCCCGCGGCCCCGCCGGCAGCCACGTGGATCTGCTGTATCCGTGCCTGATGATGAAGTAGTGATGAGAACACGCAAGCCCTCCGTCATGGCGATTGTTTGTTTGCTGCCACTGCTGTTGGCACTGTTGGCGCCGGCGGCGGGGGCGGCTCCTCTCGATTCGCTCCTGGTTAAAGCGGCCACCTATGCGGATAGCAATGCCCTCGCGCAGGCGCGCGGCCGCCTTGACGCCATTGTTAGCGGAAAGGCACCGACACCCGCGGCCGTCGCGTCACTGGCGACGTTCTTCAGCCGCTTGCGTCTGTACGACGAAGGGGTCGCCGCCATGCGGGGTATCGCTCCCTTCTGCACGAACGACGTCCTGACCGCCGTCCGCCGCGAGGAGGGCCGTGCCCTTATCCTGAGCGGCCGCCTCGAGGAGGGGCTGGCCCTGCTCCGGGCCGGCCAGCTCGCCGACGAGCTCCGCAACGAGATCACGTCCGCCGAAGCAATCCAGAAGGTGATGGCGGGTTTGATCGTCACGGATGCGGTGGCGCTGCGCGAAAACCTCGACGCCTGCTCCAGGAACGCGACCCCGGGGCCGGCGGTGTTGAAACTGCTCCGGTCGCAGGGGGATCAGATTTTTCTGCGCGACGACGGGAGCGGTGTTGATGCCACCGAGTTCGTCCGCCAGGCGGCCGCGACATGGCCGTCGGCCGCCACGATTCAGGCGGCCCTGGAGGCGGATGCCGAAAAAGCCGCCGCCGCGTTGCCCGAAGGGGACTTCCGCAAGTTCGGTAATTATTGGCGGGTTTATCAGGGAGCCCGTCCTGCCCGTCAGGCGGCCGAGACGCTCGCCGACCGCCTGCTTGATGACGGCCGGCCGGACGTGGCGATGGCCTGGTATGGCCGGTTGCTGCCATTCGACGGCAGCGCGCGGCTGATTGCCAAGTATGCCTATGCGCGGTCGCTGACCTCCGCACCCGGCTCCCTCGGCGAATGGATGAAGTCGTTGAGCGCGACGGTGCGGGAAACGATGGTCAACGGCAACAAAGCCCTGCCGCTGGGCGCGTTCGTGGCCGGGTTGCCGGTGAAGCCGCCCGAACCCGCCGTGCCGCCTTTCCCGGATGGTCTGAAACTGGCCCCAGGCTGGAAAGCGCCGGTGTTACCCTCCGAAGGGCTGCGCATCAACCGGTCGGAGTGGTTTGCCAACCGGACGGCGTTTGCCCGACCGATCAGCCTGCCCGCTGTATCGGGTGAAGCGGTCTTTGTAAACACAGGACTCTCCGTCCGGCGCTACGCGGCTGACAGCGGGAGCAATGTCTGGAGCGTCGGGTTCATGCCGGTGGTGGTCAATGACCGTGAGCAATTTGGCGCCACCTACGTGCCATTTTTCCCGTTGCCGGTCTTTGGTGCCGCGGTGCAGGACGATCTGGTCGTCTGCCGGCACGCGGAGCGCATCACCAACGCCGAGTTGCTGTCGTCCTGCGGCCTGACGGCGCTGGATGCGCGAACGGGCGCCCTCCGTTGGCGGACCCGCGACATTCCCGAGCTGGCGGGGTGGCATGTGGCGTCGGAACCTTGCGTGGACCGGGGTATCGTCACCTTCCTGATTCAGGGCGTCAGTGGCGAAACGATCCTCGGCGCGGTGGCCCTCGAGGCGCGCACGGGGACCGTGCTCTGGAACCGCATCCTGGTCATGGGCACTGACCTCCGTGGCACCGATGGCCGTTTCGCTGAAAGCTACAGCTCCGAACTGCCGCGGCCGCTGTCCACCGCCCGTGGTGTGTGTTTCGCCACGCATATGGGGCGGACGTTCCTGTTGGATGCGCTGACCGGAGCGGTCCTGTGGATGCAGCCGTACCCGCGCGTGCTGGCCGATGCCGGCGCCCCCAAAGGGCCGATGAACCCGCTGCTTGCTGTGGGCGGCGCGATCATCAGCGCGCCTTACGACAGCGCCAGGATTTTCGCGCTGGATGCGGCCACCGGCAAACCTCTTTGGGATGAGCCCACCGCTCTCGACTTCCTTCTGGGCGGCGTTTGGAAAGGCCGCCTGGTGACCTTCGGGCGCGGGCTGCGCTTGCGCGATGCCAAGTCCGGCGCCACGGTGGCCGCCGAGCCGTTGGCGTGGAAGCCCTCCCTTCCGGTTGGCTTCGTCAATGGCGACCGTTTCTGGCTGGCGGATGAGACCGAGGCGCGTCTGTACGATTTGACGACGCTGAAGGAAACGGGAGCCGTCGCCGCAGGCCAGCGTCTGCTTCCAGCAGGCGGCCTGGCGGTGTCCAGCAGCCCCAACATCATTTCGGCTTTCCGCTTGGGCGCCGCCGCATCCGCTCCCGTCGCCCCGCCCGGGCGCACCGTGCGGGCTCGCCCGGCGCCTGTCGGGGGGGCGAAGCGGGATGTCAGTGAGCCGGTCGGCGAAGTCGCGCCGCGCTTACTGTGGACCGTTAGCATCCCCGGTTCGTTCTCGCTGCCTGACGATGACCGGGGTCTGGCGCTGGTGTACGGGCTCTACAACGCGAAACTGATCGACACCGACGGCTTCGGCGAACCGTACTGGGAGTACATGGCCACCAACATCCTTCGCAAGGTGGTCTGGACCGATGAAACGGTGGTCCTGGCAACCGATGTCGATCTCATTGGCCTGGATCTGGCCACGGGTGGCGAACGCTGGCGCCAGCCGACGAAGTATCCGCTCCAGGCACTCTATGCCCAGGGCGATCTCTTTGTCATCGGCGTCACCAACGACACGGAAGTGCTGCGCGTCAATCCGAAGGATGGCGGCATCCGCTGTCGGTATCCCATGCCCGGCAACCGGGTGGCACGTGCCGTCCGGGAGAGCGGGGGCCGCCTGCATGTCGAATTGTCTCCCGCCGCCCCCAATTCGGGGTGGTCCATACAGGAACTCGGTGCCGACGGGAAGCTCGGTCGGGAACTGTGTGGCAACGGGAGCAACTGGAAAGACAGCATCGGATTCTGGGATTTGGGCGCGGACCGCGTCTACACGAGTGAGGGCTCGACCTACACGTGCTGGGATCTCGAGAGGAAGAAGATGCTCTGGAAGGCGCCCTACATCCCGCCTGGCGGCCAGCCAATCACGTCCAAACGCGTCATCGCCTCCACGCCGGCGGGCCATCCCTGGTGGTATCTGACCTCACGCGATGGAAACGCCGTGCTGGATCCACTCACGGGCGACGTCCTCTACAACGGAGGCGGAGCCACCTGGAACAGCGACGTGCTGGAGTTTCGCGACTACAATGTGCTGAAGCGCCTGAGCCTGGAACCGGGCAAGGCGCCCCGGGAAGCATGGAAGAAGACGACTTTCGATACCGATGGTTTGAGAGCCATCGTCTGGCCGGAGTCCGGCACGGCCTTGCGCGCGGTCACCGTCAAATATCACTATCCCTTTACCCCGCGGCTTTTTGAATTCGACCCGGCGACCGGCAAGACGCTGCGGAACTTCATGATACTTCCGACCGGGGAGGCGGGCCTGAGCGTCGTTTGGAAATATGGGAACAGCCGGCTCTTCCTGGCGTCGCAGCAGACCCTGTGCGCCGTGGCCATCATGCCGGTGGGCGGTGTGCCCGCCTGGTATGCCGAGCGCCGGCAGGCGGCCCTGCGCATTGGTGATCCGGTCGGGCGGGCCCGTGCGCTGCGGTTTGTGAACCACTCCGAGCAGTTGTGCCGCCAGGCGGAAACACGGTGGATCGCCAGCGCCGGCCCGTTGGTCCTGGATCAGCCCTGGCAGTGG
>JBIKMI010000159.1:0-6597 GCA_044359285.1 Kiritimatiellia bacterium | reverse complement strand
AGCGTGTCCAGCGCCGTTACAATCCGGACATGGTTCTCCTTCGAGATAAATCCCTGCGAAATGCTCCGGGAATTGACCTCGGCATGACAACAAACATAGACCGCAATCTCCGTTCATTCTATCCAAAATCCACCTCTTCGCGACCTACCCGCCATCATCAATAACAAATAACCAATAACCGCCGCCGGGGGCGGCCCCCTCAAAACGGCATCACCTCTTCAGACGGCAAATCCTCCACCGGCTCCACTTTTCCGCCTCTCCTCACTCCCGCACTGCTCCCTGCCGTCGGCTGACTGCCAACTGCTTCCTGCCCTCTGCCCACTGCCGCCTGCCCACTGCCAACTGGCTTCTCCCCATTACCTACTGGCTTTGCCAGCCCACTCACCCGCGCGGCACGGACCCTTAATTTATTCCGCTTCTCACCCTGATCCGTTTGCCACTCGTGGTAATCGAGTTTTCCCTCCACGAGGATGGGATCGCCCTTGTGCAGGAATTGTCGGCAAAACTCCGCCTGCTTATCCCAGGCCGTGACATCCACATAACAGACCTTCTTCTGTTCAACCCCATCGCGGTCCTTGTACTCTTCACTGATTGCCAGCCTCAAATCCGCCACCGCCGTACCGGACGGTAGGCTCCGAATTTCAGGATCCCTGGTCAAATTCCCCATCAACATCACTACATTCATTGTCGCCATAGATATTTCCCTTGTTTCTTATTACGTTAACAGACCGCATGGACAAATAATGTCCGTGTTAGCTTTTTCACCCCATTTAACTCTGATCCACTTTAAATTGCGGCGGGCGCCGCCATCCGGACGCCAACCGCCGATGGTTGGCCTACAACAGTCCGGGGCACTCCATTTACCATCCTTGTGATCACGGCTGATTAGACTAATAATTCCGCCCATAACCATGGTCCTTAAATGCTTTCCATGGTACGTGGCTACGCGGTGTCCCCGACACCTGCCCACAATAGCTTTTCTCCCGGCCAATACGTGGCTTTCCGATTAGGCATCGATGATGCTCATTGCTGGGATGGGAAACCGTCAATGCACGAAACAGTTTCGAAACCAGGCGGTCCCGATGCCGATCCAGCAATCTCATCTGGCCGCATGCCAAAGGACTATCCGCCAACAGCGGAAAAGCGGCCAGCCAGCAGCGTGCCAGCTCCGTTACCGCCGCACCTGCCCTTGCGGGTTTTCCGACTCCCACCGCTACCATACGCCCCGCGACACTGGCAATAATCTCGCAATTCTTGAGCTTTAACTGCGCCCTCGGCCTGGCAATCAGCTTTTGAATCCGCGACACCAAGGTGGTTTGGTTCTTCTTATGCCTTTCCAAACTATCCTTTTTGACGCGGAGTCCCCCGTCATACCGGATCTGATACCCCAGGAAATTGATCCAGGGTGACGCATTCTGGCGTACCCCAGGGTCCGCCACCCGGTATGGCAGCTTGCTTTTCTCCTTATGGAACTCCGCGCCATACCGCATGATCCGCTTCGGCTGGTGCACCACAAACCCCAGTTCGGCGACCGCGTCCAGATAGCGTTTAAGCGCTTGTTGGCATTTATCCTTGTCGGTATGCAGGATAATCATGTCATCGCAAAACCGCAGGTACAGGAGATCCGGATCCGTTCCATCACCCAGGACCGCACGATCTGCCGCATCCATGACCAGATTAGCCAGCAGGGGCGAGAGCGGTCCCCCTTGCGGAATCCCGAAACGAGGCACACGCCCGGCCGGCGTTAACTTCAGAAGCTCCTCATAGTCCGGCCCACTGATTTCTCTCCCGGAATTTCCCGTTTTAGCCAATACGTTCCGGGCTTCCGGCAGGCCATATCCAAAATAATCATACCCCGCCAGGCACTGCTCCAGGATTACTTCCACCACTGGATCCAGTGGCACCCCCTGCTCGCTCAACTGCTGGCTGGCCTTGGCGAATGCCTGGCGCAGTACATCGTGATTGATGCTGTCGTAGAATCCCTTGATATCACATTCTGCGGCATAAACCTTGCCACCCCCCTTGGCTTTCAAAAACTGCACGATTTTCCGCACCGCTGTGTCCCGGGTCATCTGTCCATGGCCACGAAAGGCACACGCACAGTCCTGCAGGAGTGGATCGATTTTCCGCACGAGGTACTTAGCCGCCATTCCCAACAGCAGACGATCGGACAACTCCTCATAGGACGCCAACGCACGGTATGTTCCTTCGGCCTTCTTCTGCAACTGTGGTTTAGGAATAGCCTTAACCACCGGGACTTTGATCGGGATCAGCGTCGGCGATAATGCCCGCTCACGCACCTGGCCAATGAGTATTTGTAGTTTTTGAGCCCAGGCTTCGTTTTCGCCATTCTTGATTCCCCACATCAGCGGCACAAGGAGTGCGCCACGGGTAATTTCCTCGCGCGTCTTGTGGCCCCGCTGGTGCCGCATGGGCCGGTGCCACCGGCTGCGTGGTGGCATCACTTCATCCAGTTGACCGGTCCATGCCGATGGATAGGGCTTCGACGTCACAATGTTGTTGAAAAAGTGAGCATCGTGCCGCTTTGTCGCCACATTCATCCTCAGCCTGATCAGGGACTGCGCCAACATCGCGTCGGTAATCATGTCGTGTAATGTCGTCATAGTAGGAAGACTTTTGCCTGCAGTGGTACAATTTACCTTCAGTAACCAGAGCCTAAGCTCCAGAATAAACCATCCGGAGGTTTCCCCTTATACCCGGACTAACATTCCCAGGCGCCTTTCACCCTGGCGCTGCAAGCAAAAGTTGTTATTAAATTGTTTATTGATATTCGCCATCATCGCGCATCCCTCTTCAGCGGTCTTGCACGGTCAGCGCTCTCCATCCTTTTCGCCCGGTTTTCTTGTTCGTCTCGTACACCGCAATACCTGCGGCCATATCCACGTCATTGAGATCTCCTCCAAGCTCAGCTGAGATATAGACATCCCCAACAAACCCGAACATTCCATTCTGGTCCCGCCGGTACTCACCCTGATACTGCCGGACGAAATTTCCCTCCGGCAACTCCCGGACTTTCCGCATGCAAACCAGCCGGCTCGGTCTCCCTTCCGGCATTGGCTGCGACCGCAACATCAGGCAATCCCCTGCCAGTAACTCTGCCGCCTCCGGAAGCTGGTCGAAATAGGCCAGCACGACCGTATCCATTCCAACCGTAATGGCGGCGACCCCCTTATCCCTGTTTACGTGGCTCACCACTCCGGGACGCTCTGTCAACAGGTCCCATGATTGACCTTCCCTTAATTTCACTTCTACCACCAAATCACGTCCCTCTGCAGTAATCGCCCGGACGGATACCGTGGATCCAAGCGGCGCGGTTCGGAGGCAGGCGAATCCCTTGGGATTGACCCGTAGCTCCTGGTTGGCATTATCCTTGCGGAACAGGATAAAAACCCCGGGCTTCACCCCGGGCTCGGACTTGATCCGTCCGGATACCACTCCGTCCAGCCAGGGCAGGCCCTCGAAAACAAGGGTTTCGGCTTGGGGTGCCAACTCGGTGTAATACTCACGATTATCAGCAGCGGCCTCTGTGGTGGCATACCATGGTTGCCTCTGCAGGGAGAGAATGGACTCCGGCGTCTTCCAGCCGCGTGCCGCACGGATCGCCACGATCCGTTCCAGCTCATGCTTGGCTTCGGCATAGTCACCATTCATCACCATGGCCTGCGCCATTTCCATCATCACATTGATTTTGAACGACTCATCCTGGGCATGACACAGGAGCGCCTTGGCCAAGCACGCCATCCGTAGCTGCTCATCCCCCGCGCCATAGGTGCTTGCCAGCACATCCCAGGCCCAGAACTCACGGGTTTTCCTACGAATAACCGGAAGCACCCATTCACGTGCCTCATTGATCAAGCCCTGCTTGATCAATAACTTGCCGTAATAATAGGGAAACCACGGCTCGTCCGGGAGCCGCTCCACGGCCATTCCGGTAAACTCCGTGATCCAGGGCAGATCCTCTAGATGATCCCCCGTCTTGATCACCTTGTTCAATGCCTTCACCAATTTCGCGGCCAGTGAGGGAAACACAGACTCCCCTTCGCCTTTCTGTTCCAGCCAATCCCCAGGCATAAGGGTTGCAACGTTCCACCACCGCACAAAGGCCGGCAGGGTCGGGAAATGGTCGGCCACCCGGATCGCCACCGAAAGCATCATGGAATGGATCCGGCTAGGCTTTTCCACCAGCGTCAAATCAGCATATTCCCCAAGTATCGCCCGGAACCTGGCCATATCGGCCCCCTCATGCTTGACCAGTGAATTCAATTCCCGGAACAATTCCCAAGCCAATCCGGTCTGGGCCTCCTTGGAATCCGGCATTTCCCTGACCGCCTGACGGTAAAGTGTCGTAGCCTGGGCATGGTTGCCCGCCTTCGAAGCGGCCACAGCCTGGGAGAGTGCCGCGCCCTTCTCGGAGACCTGTTCGCGCAGGAAATCCCGTTGCTTGATCAAAATCTCATCCCCATCCCCTAATGACAGGGCGTCGAGTTCCTTGAATAGTTCATTGGCCTGGTCCCGTCTCCCCTCCTTGAGGGCCTTCTTGACGAGATCGTGTAGAACCCAACCGAAGGCGCGAACGCCCCAGATATCGATATGCGGGGAATGAAACAATTCACGCCCCATTTGGAGAGCCTCATCCAACCGGCCTTCCTTCCGGAGCGCAAAAACGGTTTTGCTGGTAGCGGCCGTCACTTGGTTTTGAGTCGTTTCATTCATGTTATGTATTCCCTTCAACAATAGAGAAGCATCGGTCCGTCATAATTTCCGGAAGAGGGTAAAAATAATTACAAAGTGGCGCTCTTCCCGACGGGCTCGCCCCAGCCGCCCTTCCCTCCGGGCTTGTCCAGTGGCGCCATTCCCGACGGGCTTGTCCAGTGGCGCCATTCCCGACGGGCTTGTCCAGTGGCGCTCTTCCCGACGGGCTTGCCCCGTCGGAGGGTAAAATCACAGTCCTCTATTCCCAGCCCACAGGCCCCGGATTACAGCCAACCCATATTCGCTAAACGTCCCCACATAGAAACCATCCTGCCAGGCACGACATCCCACGGCCCTCGCCAAGCCATTCTGGAACTTCAAGGCAATCTCCTCAGGCGAATTCTCAATACACCCCCGTATCGCCATATGGGTATGATCTGGCAAAACAGCGACCGCCGCCACCCTGTGTTCACCCTCCTCCGCCGTATTCATCGCCACCTCCCGGATCCTGGCCAGGACATCCGGACGCGTGATCCGAAACCGGTCAGCGATCACCAGGACCACATGGAGGTTGTACCAATAGCGGCCGCTACTCGACTCTGAGGGCCTGGCCAAATCCACTTCCTTGCGGATCACCGTCATTTGATCCAGGATTCGCGCATAACGGGCATCAGCTAGCTCCTCCTTGGATACCTGCTTGCGGATATACTCCTCGACAATCGCGGTGGTGTTTTCGCCTAGACACCGGAAGCCAACCTTGCGACTGAAATCCACCGGCATCCCCCGCTTGCGCAAGGCATGCTGGAGGCGCCCCTTCGCCCGCATACAGCAGAAGGTCGGGCTCACCTTGGGATTGACGCTGAAGAGCAACTGGACCTTGTCGCGGGTGGCATGTGGCTTGGTGAGCCGGAGGCCATCCTGGGCCCACAGAGGCGCTGTTTCGGCCGCAGCCGCCACCACGCCATCCGGGAGGGTGGTTCCAGCGGTGGGCCAACCAGTCCAATCATAGTAGAGGTTATAGGCAGGTCGTAAATTCAGGGAGATGTAGGGAATGTTGAAACTTTGGTCATTCATGGATGGGGTTGTAACAGGCTCATCTCAAAGGCGACAAGGGGCGAACGTCCCTTTTTTCACACCTGTGGCACAAGGCCACAGGGAGCGTCCTCCCGACGGGCGCCACAGGGAGCAGCCTCACGACGGGCTTGTCCCGTCGGAGGGTAAAAATTGATCAACCTGCCACACATCACAGGTGCGATCACTCCCTCCCGGCTCCCGCCTTCCCTGCCTATTGCAAAGCACTCCCCTGTACCACTGAATACCCTGCCACCTGCTGCATCAACTCCGCGCTAGTCGTAAGGGCTTTTCTTGGAATCACCCTCGTCATCCGGCCTTTGCCATCAAAATGGTAATCCATCGCCACCTTGTGCCCGCTTTTGGCAAAAGCACAATAGAGATGATATTGGCTCACCACCCTAACCTCATCAATCACCACTCCATCCTTACAGGCACATTCAGTCAACCGCGCATAGGCATCCACCATATAGACATGTTCGCTTGCCAACGCCGCCATAACCGGCACAGGCTCCGCCTGCATGTCAGGCTCATCCCCGTCCAGAACAATGTATTTCATCTTCAACGCCTCAAACACACCCGCTAGCTCATTCACCAGGGACTCAACACCACCGGCGGCCGGCAGGATCCTTGTGACAACCTCCCCGGTGTTGTAATAAAACAGGAACACTGCCCGCTCGTCACCGCGCCGCAAATGATAATGCTCACAATAGCGGTGACTCTCCACCGTCTCAATCGCCACCGCCTTGTTCTCAAGGAGTGACGATACGGCCAGATACAAGCGCCGTTGCATCGCTGTGGTCGCGACGGAGC
>JBIKMI010000139.1:0-7554 GCA_044359285.1 Kiritimatiellia bacterium | reverse complement strand
ACGGGCACCGACGGGCTGCCGGACTGCCCCAACCTGACATTCAAACTGGCCAGGGTGCGCTGCGCCACATCGCGGGCAGTCGTCCATTTCACTCCGAGTACGGAGATCAAGCCCTTGATCTTGTCGGAGGCTTCGTGGTCCACAATCTGAAAGTGATTCAGGAGACGGGGCTCACCATCGGGCGCTACATCCTTGTCTTCTGCCGGCATTACGCCTGCCTGGATAAAGGCGATCTCCTCAGGTTTAAGCTGAGCGGCGGGATACGCGAGATTCAAGTTATCGATGAAGGCCTGGATATCTTCGGGCGTAATGGTCAGTTGGTCGGGACTTCCGGTATGAGGGCGCAGATAGGTGCCCACCATGGTGCGATCGCGCCAAGGCACAAAAAAGAAAAGACGCCCCTTTTCCCAGCCATCCTTATAGGCCGTCAGCCCCACGGCATGGCTGGCGATCAGTTGCTTGCGCAAGACGACATTCATGGCCACGGCACAACGATATGCGGGAGTGGTCACGCTCTCACCAAGCAAGCCCAGGGTTGCTTTAATCCAGGGGCCGGTATTGTTTACCGTGACTTTGGCCCGGATGGTTAAGGGATGGTTGGAAATTCGATCGATGGCGGTCACGCCGACCACGTCACGCCCGCTCCGCAGGAAGCCTGTGGCCTCGACGTAGTTGATAACCGTGGCGCCAGCCTCGGTGGCCGCGCCCACAAAGCCCAGGCTGAGCCGTTCGGTATTTGAGGCGATAGCGTCGTGCCAGAAGGCGCACCCGGTATAGCGGAAATCATCCAGCGCGGGTGCGATGGCGAGCCAGTCGGCACGGGCCCCCACGTGCCCACCGGGAATGGTTTTGTCGGGAGGAAGCCCCGCATTCCGGTCCCGGCTCAGGAGGTCATAGGCCAGCAAGCCACAGAACATGACCTCTTTGCTTTTCATTCCATGGCCCCATGTCGGCATGACGCAGGGGAGGGGCGCCACGAGGTGGGGAGCCATTTGCGTCAGAGTACGTCGCTCGATAACGGACTGGCGTACACGCGGCAGGTTAGCCTGCTGCAGGTAACGGATGCCGCCATGAAGGATTTTCAGACTGTTCGCCGAGGTGGCGGAGCCGAAGTCGGATTTCTCAATCAGCGCGACCGAGCGCCCGGCAAGGGCCGCCTCCCGGGCCAGGGTAACCCCATGGATGCCACCCCCGACGATTAATATGTCAAATTCACGCCCCGTAAGGCTGGCAATATCCCTAATCATTGATTACTCCTTCAAGACCCCGCAAAAGACTTTGCATGAGTTACTTTGATCCTGGTGTCCTGTCAACCCGTAATACCGGTTACGGGAACCTTTCGGCTGCGCTCAGGGTAAATACCGTAGCCAAAGCGGGTGGTAAATCTTTTCATGCTACAAGTTGTAGTTACGTCAATCAAAAGGATACCCCTTAAAATTATACGTTAGTGTATTTATGCCAATGGGTACTAAGGCATTTGGGAAGCCCCTACTGATGCATTCTCCCCTATCACTTTCACAAGATCTGCGAAAAGCATGTGGTGTAGCAGTAGGTCGCTTCATCAAGTCCGCCAAGAAAAGCTTGAAAGAGTGAAAGTGCCCAACCCCACTTGGCGGATGACTCCGGCCCTGTGAAGCTTCTCCAGTACCTGTCTGCTAAGTAAAGCTCTGGGCGATGGTATATTTGAGCTGCGTCATGTCGGCAAATTGAACACAAGGGTTTTGTGGTTTTTCATGAAAGGCCGGCGCATTATCGCGGTACATGGGATTCGCAACAAAGGCCAAGCCATTATGGCCCATGATCTTGATACGGCACGGGCACGGATGAATGACTGGCTAGGAAGAGTGAGGTTATGAATAAGACGAACTTTGATCTGTTCCTGGAAGAACAACTTCGAGATCCAGATTTTGCGGAGCGCTTCAAACAGGCCGGAGAAGCGTGGGATGTGTCGCTACAGATTGCCTCCTTGCGACAACAAGCCGGCTTGTCCCAAAAGGAATTAGCGCAGCGTCTGCAGACGACGCAACAGCAAATCAGCAGGCTCGAATCGCCCGGTTATGAGGGGCACTCCCTCAGTATGTTACGAAGGGTTGCCAAGGCCTTGGATAACCGGGTTCGACTTGTGTTTGAGCCGATCACATCTCGATGAGCGGCTATTTGAGAGTGGGCGGATAGGGTCAGGCAACCTGAATGGTAAGTGATTGGGCCGATGTTTGGATGGTTTATCTCAACATCCGAATTCACTATCAGGCTGTCTCCGGAAACCCCTCACCCTAGCCCTCTCCCGCAAGGGGAGAGGGAATGGGGAAATTGGCTGACGACAACCAACAGGCCCGCGGGGGCACGTCTTCACATTTGATTCCGCGGAACCCCCCCCTTGAGAAGACGGTCGGGACGGAGCCCGACCCTCCAGAATATGGAGGAAACGATGCGTTTTCTCTTCTGGAGGGACGACCTCCGTGTCGTCCGCCGGGTTTTTCAGCAGAATCCAAAGTGAAGACGAGACCCCGCAGTTACCCCGCACTTCGCGGCTTCGTGTGAAAAAAACTTTATCTCGATTTCTTCATTTCCCCATTCGTTGAAGTCCCTCCTCGGAAGGGCTATTGATGCCGGCGGCGGTAGGCGGAGGGGGACAAGCCGTAGGCACGGGTGAACTGGCGGATAAAATGGCTGTGGTCGTAAAAGCCGCATTGGAGCGCGATTTCCGTAATCTTTGTGGCGGAGACGGCCAGGAGTTGACTCGCTTTGTTCAGGCGGAACCGCACGAGATATTGCGCAGGCGTGGTTTGAAAGAGGGTTTTGAAGCGCCGCTCGAATTGACTGACCGAGAGATGGACCCGTTCCGCCAATTCGCTGATCGTGATGGACGTGGCATAATGAGTCTCGAGGTGCTGCATCACCGGGGCCATGTCATGGTAGCGGTGCATGGTTTTGCTCGCCCGGGTGAGATTGCGGGTAATCCCCGCCAGGCCGATCACCTTGCCCGCCTGATTCCGGATGGGGATTTTGGCAGTCATGTGCCAGCTGATGCTGGCGTCTGAGTTTGACACCAATTCCACCCGGCTGGTCATGGATTTTCCGCTGCGCATCACCTGCTGATCGTCCCGGTAGAAGTGGTCAGCCAGTTTCTTGAGGAAAAAGGAATGGTCCGTTTTTCCAATGATGGTTGCAAGGGAAGGGGCCCCCAGCATGGCCACGAAGCCGGGATTGGCATGCACAAACTCGCTACGCCGGTTCTTGACGAAGAAATGGACGTCCGGCAGCGTATCGAATAGCGCCATGGAGGAGTGAAGGAGCTCCCGGGTCTCGGCCTCGTCCGGTGAAACGAGGGGGCGGGGCGGGGGTGATACGGCCTGTACGGGACGGCGCTGGTGTATCGGAACGGGCTTTCGGCGACGTTTTTGCATGCTGAAAAAATACACAAAAATGCGCGTTCCATGCAAGCGTTAGAATAGGGTGAGTCCTAGAGTTAATCGTTGGATCGGGACGGGACGGCGATCGGACGGGGCAGCTGAAAGGTGTTAACAAGGCCGGGGATTAACCGGCTCAATCAAAGGAAGTCGTACAAATGAAGAAGGTGTCTAAGGCGGCAGAGGTCAAGGTCGGGGTAGTCGGCTATGGCGGCGCATTCAACATGGGCAAGGCTCATCTGGCTGAAATGAAGCGGGCCGGCATGACGCCGGTGGCGGTGGTGGAAATTGATCCGAAACGTCTCGAGGTCGCCCGTCAGGACTTCCCAGGGATCGAGACCTATAGCTCGGTAGCGGCGATGTTGAAGAGCTCCGACGTCAATCTGGTGACGACCACCATTCCGAATCCCCCTGGCGAAGGGTGGAAGTTTTACCAGAACGTGGCGGATCATTTGACGAAAGGGACGAAGCTGGTGATTACGGCTGAATGGGCCCGTCGCCCGATTCATATCATTGACCTTGCCTGCCAAAGCGCCAAGGTCGGGCATGCGTTGAAACCGAAATACAAATAAGGATGACTATGAGCAAAGCGCAACGGAAGATCAGGATGGGAATGGTGGGCGGGGGGCGGGGCGCCTTTATCGGGGCGGTCCACCGGATGGCCTCTCAGTTGGATGGTCAGATTGAACTGGTCTGCGGGGCGTTCAGCGCCGATCCTGCCAAATCGGCGGACTCGGGCCGGGATTTATTCTTGCCCGCAGGTCGGGTGTATTCATCCTATCCGGAGATGATGAAGCGGGAGCTGGCGCTGCCGGAGGGCGAGCGGATGGATTTCGTCTGCATCGTGACCCCCAACCATATGCATTATCCCGTCGCCCTCTCGGCTTTGCAGAGCGGCTTTCATGTAATGTGCGACAAGCCTTTGGCGTTTGACCTCAAACAGGCTAAAACACTGGCCGCCCTGGTGAAAAAAACCGGGCTGATTTTCGGGCTGACCCACAACTACACCGGCTATCCCATGGTGAAGGAAGCCCGTGAAATCGTCCGGGCCGGGAAGCTCGGGAAGATCCGGAAGATTGTGGTGGAATATCCCCAGGGCTGGTTGGCCTCCCGCTTGGAATCAACGGGACAGAAACAGGCGGATTGGCGAACAGACCCCAAGCGGGCGGGCGCCAGTTGCTGTATCGGCGATATCGGGACACATGCGGAAAATCTGGCTGAATACATTACCGGCCTGCGTATGGAGGCGGTTTGTGCGGATCTCACGACGTTCGTCAAAGGACGGAAGCTTGACGATGACGGGAATGTCCTGGTGCGGTTCAAGGGCGGGGCCAAGGGGATCCTGTTCGCCAGCCAGATCTCCATCGATGAGGAGAATGCCCTCGCGATCCGGGTATACGGGGAGAAGGGCGGGCTGGAATGGCATCAGCAGGAACCCAACACCTTGATCCTGAAATGGCCGGATCAACCGCGTCAACTGGTGCGGACGGCGGGCGGGTATCTCTCGAATGCGGCCAAGGCGAATACACGTCTGCCGGCAGGACATCCGGAAGGCTATCTTGAGGCCTTTGGGAATCTCTACCGTAACTTTGTCACGGTCCTGCGGGCCCGGCTCGCAAAAGTCAAACCCGATGCTTTGGCGTTGGACTTTCCCTCCGTGGACGATGGCGTGCGGGGCATGGCGTTTATCGCCGCCGTGGTCAAGAGTTCGAAGGGCAGTCAGAAGTGGGTAAAAATTACAGACTGAAAAAGGAGGCACAACATGGCAAGATCAGTGACTTTATTTACGGGACAGTGGGCGGATCTTCCACTGGAGCAGCTTTGCCAGAAGGCGAAGCAATTCGGATATGACGGTTTGGAATTGGCCTGCTGGGGTGACCATTTCGAAGTCGAGAAGGCCGATGCGGCCTATTGTCGCAAAAAACGGGAAATGCTGGAGCGTCATGGCTTGAAGGTGTATGCCATCAGTGCCCATCTGGTGGGGCAGGCGGTGTGTGACCGGATTGATGAACGCCATAAGGCGATTCTCTCCCCTGCCATCTGGGGTGACGGCGATCCTGAAGGGGTCCGCCAGCGTGCGGCCAAGGAGATGATTGCGGTGGCGAAGGCGGCCAAGACGCTCGGCGTCAAGGTCGTGAACGGGTTCACGGGCAGCTCGATCTGGCACATGCTCTACGCCTTTCCGCCGGTATCAGGGGCGATGGTGGACGCCGGGTACGCGGATTTCGGGAAGCGCTGGAAGCCGATCCTGGACCAATTCCAGAAGGCGGGTGTGAAGTTTGCCCTGGAAGTACACCCTTCTGAAATCGCCTTTGACATTGTCTCGGCTGAACGGGCGATTGCGGCTGTGGATGGCCATCCGGCCTTCGGGTTCAACTATGATCCGAGTCATTTGGGTTATCAAGGGGTTGACTATGTCGAGTTCATCCGCCGCTTCAAGGATCGCCTGTTCCATGTTCACATGAAGGATGTGGGCTGGTCGCAGAGTCCGGCGCTGTCAGGGGTGTTTGGTGGACATCTGACATTTGGGGATGCCCGCCGCTATTGGGATTTCCGGTCGATGGGACGGGGAAATATCAATTTCGAACGCATCATCAGGGCCTTGAACGATATTGGGTATCAGGGGCCACTGTCCGTGGAATGGGAAGACGGCGGAATGAATCGTGAGCATGGCGCGCGGGAATCCTGTGAGTTTGTAAAACGCCTGGACTTCGCGCCTTCCAACGTGGCATTTGATGCCGCATTTGATCGTTAAAACAGTAAGGAATCTGGTGCGTGAGAACTCCTTTACGGCGGACGGTGGATGGGGACGCCAGCCACGGAGGGCTGGCCTACACGGCGGGCGTCATTTCCCCTTGGAAACCCCGGGTAGCCCGGGGGAACGATGAGAAGCAGGAAGGTTCAGGCGGATATGATCCGAACTCCCCAGAACCGCCACGTAGCACCACCGCCCTTGCAGAAGCCATGTCCGCCAGAGGTCCGTCGTATCAAGATTCCTGATGGCGCTGAGGCAATGGCGCGGCTGGGGTGTATGACGGTCGGGGAGGCTATCAGGAGGCGGGAGAGCGTACGCCGTTACACCGGTGATCAGTTGACCCTGGAGGAGTTATCGGCGCTCCTGTGGGCAACCCAGGGGGTACGCGAGGTCATAGGCAATACGTGTGCACTCCGTACGGTTCCCTCCGCCGGGGCACGCCACTCTTTTGAAACCTATCTGGCCGTTATGCGCGTCGAATCGTTGGAGCCAGGACTCTATCGTTATCTCCCCCTGGATGGCCAGTTGGCTCAATTGGCTGTGGATCCCCAGATCGGGAAGAAGGCGGCACTGGCCTGCCTGGGTCAGGACTTTGTCGCCAAGGCGGCCGTGACATTCTTTTGGACCACAGTGCCGGCACGTATGGAGTGGCGCTATGACCGGGCAGCCCACAAAGTCATCGCCCTGGATGCCGGCCATGTCTGTCAAAACCTCTATCTGGCCTGCACTGCAATGGGCATGGGAACCTGTGCTATCGCTGCTTATGACCAGGATGATTGTGATGAGTTGCTTGCTGTGGATGGCGAGGAGGAGTTTACGGTCTACATTGCGCCGGTCGGCCGGACAGGATGACCTACTTTGCCTGATAGACGGTGGAATGCCCGGCATGGAGCGCCCAATTAGCCAGGTACTTCTCTGCCTTTGGTCGTACGCCGGCGCTAAACGTCCGTACTGGGCACACATGCCTTCGGCATAGCTGCCACTGACGAGTGGTTAGCGCAAGGGGTATTTAACCGTCGGTTCTGCTCCTTTACCGGCCAATAAGGTGACCTGCCTTATTGGCCGGTAAAGGAGCATTGCTGACGGCTAAACGAGGATTTTAATCCTTTTCAGGTATGTGGCAAATGCCTTGCTTGTATGTTCCCGCCTACCGCTTGAACGTTATGTGTGCCCCTCCGGGCCCTTATAATATTCAACCGGTACCCGCTCAGGCGAGCAGTTCGGCGGCATGCCGTTTGATCATCGCTTCAAGCCGGCCCTTGAACAGCATCGCCGCAAGCGGGAGATTGCCGGTAATTGTCACCTGCGAGGGTTCTATCGACAGCATGCAGGAAACCTTTAGTCCCATCACCGTGCAGGCGAATTTGCCTATATGCCCGTCCCACGCCT
>JBIKMI010000364.1:0-2607 GCA_044359285.1 Kiritimatiellia bacterium | reverse complement strand
GCAAACATGCTGGCACCCAGTTTTGGGGGTGCACGGGATACCCAGCGTGCAAAGGCACACGCCTATGGGAAGAGACGCAAACGGCTTGTAAGCCAATCGAGTCAGCGGTAGAATTGCACCCAAATTGAAGGAGTAGTGCATGAACCGTTACAAATTATTTGTTCTGGTCGCGGCTTTGTTATCAGGAATTGGGGGCGCCATGGCTACCGAAGAAGCGAAATATACGCTGGTCGAAAAACAGGGAGCGTTTGAAATTCGTGACTATGAACGCCACCTCCTGGTGGAGACCATTGTCGACAGCTCACTCGAAGAGGCCGGGAATATGGCTTTCCGCAAGTTGTTCGGCTATATTTCGGGCAATAACATATCGAGCAACAGCATCAAGATGACCGCACCGGTCTCCCAGGAAGCGCGAGGGACCCGCATTGCCATGACGGCCCCCGTGGGGCAGCAGTCGACGCCCGCAGGATGGGCGGTGAGCTTCATGATGCCTACCAACTATACCCTGGAAACGCTACCTTTACCTACCGATCCCACACTCACGATACGCGAGGTTCCCGCCCGCCGCATGGCGATCTTGCGATATACCGGGACCTGGAGCGAGAAGAATTTCCTCACCCATCAGGAACGACTCGATTCATGGGTTCAGGAAAAAGGCCTGATCGCGAACGGCGAACTCGTTTGGGCCCGCTACAACCCGCCCTTCACCCCCTGGTTCCTGCGGCGGAACGAGATCCTGATCCCGATTGTGAAATAAATGACCCGGCCCTCACACCCTTCGGGAGCATCACCGCGCCTGTCCCCTGCCGAAGCCCTCGCCCTTCTGCGCCATGGCGATACGGCGGAGCTACTGGGCCGCGCCCATCATATGCGCCGTCAGATGCACGGCAGGACCACCTGCTTCACCCACAGCCTGAACCTGAATCCAACCAACCTCTGCGAAAACCGCTGCGAACTCTGCGCCTTCTGGCGTGAGCCTGATGCCGCCGACGCCTATGTCATGACCCTGGACCAGGCCCGGGAGCGCCTGCTTGCGGCCCGCGATATGGGGCTGACCGATCTGCACATTGTCGGCGGTCTTCAGGAGGAGATCGGGCTTGAGTACTACGAGGCCTTGTTCCGGCTGGCCCGTGAGATCATGCCATCGATCCTCATTCAAGGCCTGACGGCCGTGGAAATCCATTCCTTGGCCGACCGTTCCAAGCTGCCGGTCGCAACCGTGCTTCAGCGCCTGCAGGCGGCCGGTCTCGCCGCGATCCCCGGCGGTGGGGCGGAAATATTCAATGCCTCCGTACGCGAGCGGATCTGCTCAAAAAAGATCTCCGCTGATGACTGGCTAGCGGTGCACCGCCAAGCCCACGGCCTCGGCCTCCCCAGTAATGCCACGATGTTGTTCGGGCATCTGGAAACAGCGGAAGACATTATTGATCACCTCAGGCGGCTGCGGGATCTGCAGGATGTTACAGGCGGGTTCAAAGCCTTTATCCCCCTGCCCTTTCAGCCATCGGGCACCCGTGTGGCGGTTGAGCGCGGGCCCGGTGGTTTCACGGTCGCCCGGGTGGTCGCGATCTCCCGCCTGTTTCTGGATAACGTCCCCCATATCCGCATGCTGGTGAACTATGTCGACCGCAAGTTGCTCCAGGTGCTGCTTGAGGGAGGCGTCGATGATGTTGGGGGCACCAGTCTGGATGAGCGTATCGCCAAGGCCGCAGGCGCCCCTACCGGCCAGCGCTTTGGGTCTATCCCGGAAATGGCTTCGTTCATTACCGGGCTCGGGCTCACTCCCCGCCTCGTGAACAGCCGTTATGAAGCCGCCGACAGCAAGCAAAAGGTCGGGACAGAGCCCGACCCTCCAAAACTCGAGGAGGCACTCTGTTTGCATTCACTGGAGGGACGACCTCCGTGTCGTCCTCCGGGTTTTCCATCGAAACCTATGCAGCCAACTCTAGCCCTCGCTCTCAGCAAGGCCCGTTGTGGCGAACGCCTCTCGGCAGCCGAAGCCGTGGTGCTGCTGGACGAGGCGGGACTCGACCAACTGGGATCACTGGCACATCAACGGCGCTTACAGCAGGTGCCGGGTCAGCTAGGGACCTTCGTCATTGACCGGAACCTTTCCAGCACAAATGTCTGCGAGGCGGGTTGTAAGTTCTGCGCCTTCCATGTGGCGCCCGGTTCCGGTAAAGGGTTCTGCCTGACGGCCGGGGAAATCCTGCAGCAGGTGGTGGAGTCGGTTGAACGCGGGGCCACCCAGGTGCTGATACAAGGGGGGTTGAATCCCGACCTTGACCTCACCTTCTATGAGCGCTTATTTACGGCGATCAAGCAGAAGGTCGCGGTTTGCATCCACTCCCTCTCCCCTGCCGAAATCACGTACCTGGCCCGGAAAAGCGGCTTGTCTCTACGGGAGACCTTGGAACGGTTACGTCGGGCGGGTCTGGATTCACTACCGGGTGGCGGCGCGGAAATCCTGGTGGACGCGGTGCGCCAACAGGTCAGCCCGGAAAAAATCAACACACGCGCATGGCTTGCCGTGATGGAGGTTGCCCAGGAACTGGGCATGAAAACCACGGCGACCATGGTCTATGGACTCGGGGAAACCACTGCGCA
>JBIKMI010000215.1:0-4941 GCA_044359285.1 Kiritimatiellia bacterium | reverse complement strand
GTGGAACATTTACTCCACCTACGCGAGTTGCAGGACAAGACAGGCGGGTTTACCGCTTTTATTCCCTGGAGCTTCCAGCCCAATAAAACCCAATGGGTGCAGCACCCTGCCACCGGACCGGACTACCTGCGGATGGTTGCCCTCGCCCGTCTGTTTCTTGACAACATCGAGCATGTGCAAGCCGGCTGGGTCACTGAGGGCCCCGATCTGGCCCAACTGGCCCTCGTCTTCGGGGCGGACGACTTTGGCGGGGTCCTGATGGATGAACAAGTGGTCCGCGCCACCGGGACATCCTATGCCGTTGCCCCGGGGCTGGTAGTGGCCCTGATTGCACAAACCGGCCTGATTCCCGCCCAACGTGATACACAGTACACGATTCTTCACCGATTTCCGGCTTGATTCCGGAGACGTACTCTTCCATTGTTGCCATATGACAGTTAAAGACATCTTGAAGGCTGTGGCAGGGGGTGATCTATCGACCGCAAAGGCACTCCGTCAGATTGAAGGATTACGCGAAAAAAACATCGGGTGCGCGCGGCTGGATATGGATCGACTCCGCCGCCGCGGTTTTTCTGAGGTGATTTTCGGCCAGGGTAAAACGCCGGATCAACTGGTGAAAATTGTCGCGGCACTGGCTGCTGCGGGCCAGAACTGCCTCGCGACGCGGGTATCAAAAGAACACTATTCCATCGTCAAAGCCGAATTTCCCCAAACCCGTTACCATGAAGCCGCGCGGGTGCTGACCCTGGATATCACACCGCGCCCCCGCCCCAAGGGCTGTGTCGTGGTGCTCTCCGCCGGCACAACGGATATACCGGTGGCCGAGGAAGCCGCCCTGGTCGCCGAGACCATGGGGGCCAAGGTCGTGCGCATCTACGACGTGGGAGTGGCCGGCCTCCATCGACTGCTTCACCATCTACCGGCAATGAAAAAAGCGCGCGCCATGATTGTGGTGGCCGGCATGGAAGGGGCGCTCCCTTCGGTCGTCGGCGGTCTGACCAGCTGTCCGATCATTGCCGTTCCCACCAGTATCGGCTACGGCGCGAGTCTGGGTGGAATCACGGCGTTGCTGGCGATGCTGAACAGTTGTGCGCCGGGAATCACCGTCGTCAACATCGACAATGGATTCGGCGCCGGCGTGGCGGCCGCAATGATCAACAAGGTAAAATGAAACGAATATTGTGGTTTGACAGTGTGGGCGGTGCGAGTGGCGACATGATTCTGTCGACGCTGATCGATCTGGGTGTGCGCCCCTCCGACTTGAATGAGGCGCTGGCCTCGCTGGGCCATTTCCACATCACCATTGAGGCGCGGCAGCACGCCTCGCACGGCATGCATGGCTCACAAATTACCGTTCATGCCCACGAGCATCACGCCACCCACCACCACGAGCACCTGCATCACACGCCCCATCATGCGCCCCATCGGGGCCTCCTGGAAATCCGGGCTATGATCGAGGCCGCCACCCTGCCGCCGGAGGTGAAAAAGAAGAGTATTGCCGTCTTTCAAAGGTTGGCGGAAGCCGAAGCGCGGGTTCACGGGAAAACACCGGAGGAAGTGCATTTCCACGAGGTCGGGGCGCTGGATGCCATTGCGGATATTGTCGGGGCCTGTCTCGGGCTGCATCTCCTGAATATCGATCACGTCGGGGTTTCACCCCTGCCACAGGGGCACGGGACCATTACCTGTGCGCACGGGATCTTTCCCAATCCTGCACCCGGCACCGTCGAACTGCTCAAAGGCTTTGCGGTCTCTCATGCCGACGAACCGTATGAACTGGTCACCCCGACCGGTGCGGCGTTGCTGACCACCTGGCGCAACCTGAAAAGCTGGCCGGAAGGCTGGCTGATCAAGGCGGTGGGTCATGGCTTCGGCCAGCGCACGCTCGACCAGCGCCCCAATCTGTTGCGAGGCACCCTGCTGGAAGCCCCGCCCGTCAAAACCATGGATCCGGACCTGTGCTTGGTTCTGGAGACCAATATCGACGATACCACGCCCGAACTCGTGGGATCACTGGTGCAGAAACTCCTAGCCGTAGGGGCATATGATGCGTTTACGTCCGCCATCCAGATGAAGAAGCAACGGCCAGCCACCCTCTTAACCGTCCTGTGTGCCCCCGAACTCAAGCCGGTGATGCTGGATTTGATTTTTACCGAGAGCACCACCTTCGGGGTTCGCGAACATCTGACGCGACGGACCATGCTTGAGCGTGAATTTGAAACGGTGGTAACGGCCTATGGCCCAATCCAGATCAAGATCGGCCGCTGGCACGGGACTCCCGTCACCGCCTCGCCCGAATATGAAGATTGCGCCAAGGCGGCCATCGCCCATCATGTCCCGGTCCGGGTGGTCTATGAGTCTGCGCAGACGGAAGGCCGGCGTCTACTGGGGTGACCCATCCCGTCACACATTAGTGCCCCGCCAGTGCAGTTTCTGGCGCAAGACGGAAAAATAATCATAGCCCGGCAAGTGGATAAACCGGACGCGATGCGGACTGCGGCTCACGCGCACAACGTCCCCGATTTCCAGCGGTTGCCCGACCTGCCCATCCACCGCCAGCATCGCAGACACCGCACGTTCCACCACCTTGATTTCAATGGAGGCGTCACTGGGAATCACCAGCGGGCGCGTGCTTAACGTGTGGGGGCAAATCAGGGAGACGACCACGGCGGGGGCGGAAGGCAGCAATACGGGGCCACCGGCCGACAGGGAGTGGCCAGTGCTTCCGGTCGGGGTTGAAACAATCAGTCCGTCACAGACGAAGTCGCCCACATCCTGGCCATCGACGGTCATGCGCAGTGTGCCCACCCGCGCCCCGCAGGTCATGAGCACATCATTCAGGGCACGATAGCTACCGATCGACTCACCCTTACGGCAAAGCGACGCATCCAGCATCAGCCGCAGTGAGGTGGTATACTGGTTCAGAACGAGACAATCCAAAGCCCGTTCAAGCTCATCTTCCGGCACACTCGTCATGAAGCCCAGTGCCCCGAGATTGACGCCGATCAGGGGGATATCGCGGCCATCCAGATCCCGCACGGCCCGCAGCATCGAGCCATCGCCGCCGAGCACCATCAACGTATCCGCCTGTTGAACCACATCGAGCGGGGTGGCGGCGGAGGTCACCCCCATCAAGCGGGCGGTGGCAGCATCCGGCAATAGCTGTACCGCCAGTGCTTCCGCCTTCACGCGAAGTCGCGCCAGAACAGCCGGGGCCTTTTCTTTTGCACAATTCGCAATGACTCCGAGCATTTTCATAATTTCCTCCACCAGGCCAGAAATTCAATATTCCCCGCCGGCCCCCGCAATGGCGACTCACATAACCCCAGCCACTCCAGTGGCAGACTCTGGGTGCCGAACTGGCGGACCTGTGCGATCACCGACTCATGGACAGCCGGATCCCGCACCACGCCCCCCTTGCCCACATTCTCCCGGCCCGCCTCAAACTGCGGCTTGATCAATGAAACAATCTGGCCGCCCGGCGCAATCAGCTTTGTAACAGGCGGCAGAATCAAGGTCAAGGAGATGAACGAGACATCGATCACGGCAAAATGGAAGGGCTCGGGGATATCACGTTCCGAGAGATAGCGGGCATTGAGTTCTTCCTTAACGATGACGCGGGGATCATTCCGGAGGCGCCAGTCCAACTGCCCCTTCCCGACATCCACGGCATAGACGCGAACCGCCCCATGCTGCAACATACAGTCAGTGAAGCCGCCGGTGGAGGCCCCGATATCCGCACAGACCTTCCCTGCCACATCCAGGCGGAAGGCATCAAAGGCCGCCTCCAGTTTCCCGCCCCCTCGACTGACAAATTTATCACTGGCCGTCACCTCAACACACGCGTCATCGGCACACGGGCGCCCGGCCTTGTCCGCAACCTGCCCATTCACCCGCACGGCCCCTGCCAGGATCAGTCGCTGGGCCTTCTCCCGGCTCTCGGCAAGCCCACGTTCAACCAGCAGGATATCCAGTCGTTGTTTTGACATATCGTCCATTGCCCTTCAATGGGTGCCAGAATGCCCCAGCGTCACGCAGAAAGGCAAGGTTTTATGAGCATAACTTGAATTGACGCCCACCCAAAAGACAACTAAACTGCGCCGAATTGAAAGAACAGAGGTTACTATGATGAGAATGACTGAAACAGACCCTTCGTTTTCCATGTTGAGAGCCGCCTTCCTCCCTATTTTCGCAATGGGACTGCTACTAGGGGGAGCGGTCTTTTTCTGGTACTTCTGCCGGATTGAGCCGGATAGCGGCGAAATGGCCATCCTGATTCACAAGACGGGTGATAATCTGGCCCCGGGCCAGATTATCGCGGAGAATGAAAACCAGAAAGGGATTCAGCTGGAGGTCCTCTCGGAAGGCCGCTATTTCCGGAATCCATATTCCTGGGACTGGCGGATTTACAAGATTACCGACATCCCGGCCGGCAAGCTGGGCGTGCTCACCCGTCTTTACGGGACGGATCTTCCCGAGAACCAGATCATCGCCGGGCCGGGGCAGAAAGGCATTGTGCGTGACGTCCTGAGCCCCGGTAAATACCGTATCAACCCTTACGCCTACCGGATCGATATATTTGACGCCATCAAGATCAGGCCGGGTTATGCCGGTGTCGTGAACTCACTGATCGGGAGTGACGTGTTAAGTTCCGCATCAACCAACAAGCCGAACGGATTTCTAGTCAGCACCGAGATGAAAGGCGTGTTGCCGAGTATCCTGGATGCGGGTACCTACTACCTCAACCCGTATGTGGTGAGCGTGGCCGAGGTGAACCTGCAAAGTCAGCGCTTTGAGATGAGCGGGGCGGATGCCATCAGCTTTCTGACCATGGATGGGTTTGGCGTGGATGTCGAGGGCACCATTGAGTACGCGATCGTCGGCGAGAAAGCGGCCCTGCTGACCCATCGCGTGGGTGACCTGAATGACATTATTAAAAAG
>JBIKMI010000138.1:0-7573 GCA_044359285.1 Kiritimatiellia bacterium | reverse complement strand
AGAAATTCAAACGTGACGCCGTTTTGATTTATGCCACCTATTCCTGGATGCTGTTGCGCCGAAAGCAACTTGAAAAGGCTTTGCAGGTGCTGGTCGATGGCAAAACCGCGACTGAAGATGAGACGCTGGAAAAGAACTGGGAAGCGGTTGCCAATGGGAAGGCCGGCCAATTCTCCAATGCGGATTTAGGCGAGACCTGGTATGCCCTGTTGCTGGAAGAACCGAAGCAGATGAAGCAGCCGGCCCCCCGTCAAATGCGCCCCGGCCAGAAGTGGCGGAGATAAGGAAGAGAGTATTCAGTATTCAGTATCCAGTATTCAGTATTCAGAATGCTGGACCGCTTATTCTGACTTGAATGGCGCTCTCTTAAGATTGATTTCTCATCGTAATCATAATCCTCCGAGGACTCTACTACGTAGCGAAGGTCCGCTACTTCGAAGAGTAGTAACGTCGGCAGCCACCAGTCGCAAACTCAAAGACCCGCCCGTACCTTAACGGATCAAATGCAACGCGATTGCAGCCTGATGTTACTGCATCGTGTTATTGCATCGCTGCGGGTCAATAGCTATCATGCGAACTTACGAGTGATATTATGAATCTCTACCCCTTGATAGCAAAGAAAGTTCAGAATGACCCGTCGGTGGTGGACGCAGCTCTGTTAACTTTGGATAAATGGGCGGCACTGGGCTCGGTGCCCGAAGTCCGGGTGGCAGCCTGGCGCCGAATTCTTTGTGCGGCCAAAGAGGGGAAAGACGGCCAGAAACGCCTGCTAGCGGTCTTGCGCGATGATTCTGAACACAATCGCCGACTACTGGATTTCGCCCCTTTTGCCGGAGTGCTGACACGGGAAGAACGACGAAAGGTATTCCTCAAATGCGCCTACGATCATTGAAGCAGTTGATCGATATTGTGAAGGCCATGACGCGTCCGAAGCAAATCACTGTTTTGGGATCATCGTCCCTGCTTGCAAGCAATCCTGATCTTGGGGAGAAAGGTCGGCCTTTGGAACTCAGTCTAGATGCTGACTTGCTGATTGAGCCTTGTGATGAGGGGCAGGCGGGGATTCTGCATGAGGCTATCGGGGAGGGGAGCCTGTTTCATCGGGAGTATGGGGTTTATGCCGACTTCATGAGGCCTGAAATTGCGGAGACGTTTCCAGCCGGGTGGCAACAGCGGTGTATTCATCTGGGCCGAGACCGTTCTGTCCGATGTTTGAACCCAATAGATCTTGCGCTCGTTAAGCTTAAACTGGGGCGTGAAAAGGATGTTGCCTTGCTTCAGTCTATGCTCAAATCCGGTGTCATTAACCTGGCCGGGTTGCAGAAAGCGTATCAGGAAACAGTCATGAATGAGCGGGACATGTTCAAGGCGGGTCGACTTCTCCGACGACTGGAATTGGATTGCGAAGGCGGCTATAAAACGTCTTACGATGCCCCGCCCATTGCGCGTGAAGCCAAGGCAAAATTTAATGGAGGGCGGCGCTCCGTCACCGCCACGTCAGTAAAGGTGCACATAAAGCGAGCGAGAAAGTGATGCACAACCCTCGTATCATTGGTCGCACAATACATCGCGAAGCACTGGTGGCGTTCGACGTCCCCGCCTACATCGCTATGCGAAGTATTGCGGGCAGGCGCATAGCGTTGTAGGCGGGGGACGCCGGCTGCCACCTTGTGCTGCGCGTGAAAAGTAGCAGGTATCAAGATTCACCACCCGCCTGGAGTACCAAGCTTGAGTTAGGAGAGGGGAGAGGCGGAGGGGGGCAGAAATGTTGCGTGATTTTTCCGAATGGCGACTACCTCATTCGGAAAAATCACGCAACACCTCCCCGGGAGGTAAGTCCAAGAATTCCTGCATTACGCCGGCTCAGGTATTCCTCGAAAAGCGGCGTGGCGTTTATTTTCTCCACATGTACTCGTGTGGAAAAATTAACGCCACATTCTCTTCCGTCTAGATGAGTCTTCTCGGTGTCTCTGTGAGCTCGAGCCTGGTACTCCAGGCGGGTGGTAAAGGATTTTTATTCGCGCAGGAGTCGCTACTACGTAATAGTCGTGGTGGTGGCCTCAGCGTTGCGGTTCTAGCATATATTTCTTGTTGATGTAAATGAGTGGAAGTCGAAAACCAATTGGGTGCTCTCCGTTGGTTGAGCGGCCGGTGTCGGGATTGTTGGCTCTGAATCTGACCCGGGCGGAACTGGCTCCGCTTGTTGCGATGGGTTTCCCTCAACCGCCGGCTCCGGTGTTTCGGGAGGCGGGGTTACCACGACCGGCGTCGGAACCGGTGTTTCCGGAATTGACACCAGCGGTTCGGCTACCGGCGCCGGAGTCGGCGACACCGGCTCTGTCGGTGTTTCGATGGCGACCACCGCCGGTTCCGGTGTTTCGGGCGGCGGCGTTACCACGACTGGCGGTGGAACCGGTGTTTCCGGAATTGACACCAGCGGTTCGGCTACCGGCGCTGGCGGCGGCGACACCGGCTCGGCCGGTGCTTCGATGGCGATCACGGCCGGTTCCGGTGTCTCGGCAGGCGGTACTACCACGACCGGCGGTGGAACCGGTGTTTCCGGAATAGACACCGGCGGTTCGGCTTCCGGCGCTGGTGGCGGCGACACCGGCTCTGACGGTATTTCAATGGCGACCACGACCGGCTCCGGTGTTTCGGCAGGCGGTGTTACCACGACCGGCGGCGGAACCGGTGTTTCCGGAATAGACACCAGCGGTTCGGCTACCGGCGCCGGCGTCGGCGACACCGGCTCTGTCGGTGTTTCGACGGCGACCACGGCCGGCTCCTGCGCCGACTCCGCCACGGGTATCGGCATCTGCGTCTCCGCGATAACCGGTGTGGGTATCACGATAGAAGGTTCCGGTTCACACACCGGTGTTGGCTCTGGGGACGGCTCCGGTGTTGGCTCCACTCCGTCACTCACGATCGGCTGCGTATCTTCAGGCAGTTCCGGCGTGTCCGGTGTCGAGGTCGGCACGGAGACCGGCTCTGGTTGTGGAGTCGACTCCGGTGGTAGAATCGGTTCAGTCGCGGGCTCCGCCGCGAGAGGCTGAATTTTAAGATGGAAACGGGTATCTGGAGCTGGCTGGTAAGCCAATTGGCGGGCGATGGCCCGGATACGTTCCTGGGTGGTGGGGGCGATGCGGCCTTGCTTTCCCTTCCCGTTAAGGACTCGTGAAACCGTGGATTTATCGACGCCCGCCGCCTTGGCAACGTCAGAAATGGTGATGGTGAAGCTCATGCACAACCCTCATAACAGGGGCTGCTATTAAAGGCAAGGCGATTCGCCAGAAGGATGGAATGGATGGGGCAGGGGCTGTCCTTTGAGTGTTCGGGTGAAACTTCTGGCTGAAGGCAAGCCGCAATAGGTGATTGCTTTGATAATATCAAATGATAATATCAATGGCATGGACGCAACTCCTCCTTTTACTGTTACCAAGAACGCGGAACGATTCATGGACTCGATCCTCGAGTTGGTTGGGCGGTGCACGGAAGCGCCAGCCATATCACGGCCGGGGCTTTTGCGTCACAATCGGAACCGGGCTGTTCAGGCATCGCTATCGATCGAAGGCAATACGCTGTCGCTCAAGGATGTGGCAGCGATCGCCTCTGGCATGCGGCCGATGTCCGCCAAGCCGAGGGAGGTGCTCGAGGTTGAAAATGCACTGGCGTTGTATGAACAGGCTTCCCAATTCAACGTCTATTCCCGCGACGATCTCCTGCGTGCCCATGGATTACTGATGAGGGGATTGATTGATCACGCCGGGCATTTCAGGTCCGGGGGAGTGGGGATCAGGCGAGGGCGGAACATAGTTCATGTGGCGCCACCAGCCAAGCGGGTGGCAGGGCTGATGGATGATTTGCTGGCATTTCTCCAGAATGGACAGGCGCACTGGTTGGTTCGAAGTTGTGTGTTCCATTATGAGTTTGAATTTATCCATCCTTTCACGGATGGGAACGGGAGGATGGGGAGGTTCTGGCAGACTGTGTTCCTGGCCAGGATGAGACCCCTGTTAGGTATGATTCCTATCGAAGCCCTTCTGAAGGAGCGGCAGCAGGGTTATTATGAGATGCTTGAGGCGGCGGACCGGTCTGGTGACTCAACGGTTTTCGTTGAGTTCATGCTGGCGGCTATTCATGATGCCTTGGCGGGAGCCGTACCCCAATTGATGGTACGGGCCAGGCCTGAAGACCGGTTGCAGTTGGCCGTGCAAAGATATCCTGAAGAATGGTTTGACCGCCTTGCCTATGTGGCGCTCTTTGCAAATCTTGCCCCACTCACAGCCAGTCGCGACCTCTCTCTCGGTGTTGCCAAGGGCCTGCTTGAACGAAGCGGGCAGTTGCGGAATGCAAGATACCGGACCGTCTGGAAGCGGAGTTGATGATGGCGCTAATCCCCAAAACCATTTTCGTGGCGTCACGAAAATGGTCCCTAATGGAGGGCGGTGCTCCGTCACCGCCGAGTCAGTAACGGTCCCAAAGCCCCGCCCACACACATGCACGCGGGTCTTCTGTATCGTCCACTCCGGTCCCCATCGGCGCACCGCCGTCATCATGGCCACCGCTCCAAAAATCCCCGGAAGGCCCCCGCACATGTACACGCGGGCCTTCTTTCGCCCTTAGCAACTTAACAACCCCGAAACCCAAAACTCTCTCTCCCTCCCATGTCCGCCGTAGCCAGGGGAATGCCTGCGAAGGAGGAAGGGGAGAGGGTGGGGTGGGTGAGGGTCGCAGATAGCCGGTCACCTTAATGGCGATGTGGACATTTACAGCGGCGAATGGGGGTAGGCTGGTAGCCACTGGAGTGTGCTCACGGTTCCGCTGATTAAAAATTGTTATTGTGCTGATAGACCGAGGCGTCCGGGATTCGATATACTTTTGGGGAAGCAGCATGGGGATGAGGCCAACCTTGGGTGACGAAGACGTTAGGTGAGCAGTTTAGCGAATCGGCAAATTGGTGAAGCGGATCTGATGAAATCTTAAGAGGCTGGGGTTCGCGCTCGCGCCTCATGCTTAGTTGGGGCAGGGAAAGGTTAAAGTGATGGACTTTGAAAAAAAGAATTCTTGAAATGCCCCGGTATTTTGACCATTATGAAAACAGCAAACACGCCGGGCCTCTGCCGCAAGGTACGCTATCTCACGGCGTGTCTTTTTTTATTTTCTTGGCGCTTCCATGAAATACGAGAAACCCCCCTTATCTTTTGATCAACAAGTTGATCAATTAATCCGGCGCGGGATGACCGGGGATCGCGAATTGATGAAACGTCGCCTTTCCGTTGTCAACTATTACCGACTTAGCGGTTATTGGTATCCATTTCGGAATCCTGACGAGACCTTCAAAGTTGACACGAGTTTTGATATTATATGGCAGCGCTATGCGTTTGGCGGCGGTTACGCTTATTGGTGATGGATGCTGTTGAACGGATAGAAGTTGCGGTGCGCACCCAGTTGGCATATCACCATGCGCACAATCATGGTGCGTTTGCCTATTCAACAGATCCCGCATCATTGCCTAAGCTAAACTTTGATAGATATCGGGAATTTGTTCAGTCCGTGAAAGATGAAACATCCCGCAGACATCGCAGTCAGGATCAGTTTGTTAAGCATTTTCAAAACAAATATGGTGATGTGCACCACGATCTTCCTGTTTGGATGGCCACGGAAGTAATGTCGTTTGGCACAGTACTTACATTTTTTCGCGGTTCGACACATGCCGTCAAGCAGTCTGTAGCTTCAGTTTTTGGAATGCCCGCCGCCGTTTTTGATTCTTGGCTACTGACGTTGACTGCGGTTCGGAACATCTGCGCTCATCACGGCCGGCTATGGAATCGTGAAAATGGCCTAAAGCCGATTATTCCGCGAATTACTGAGTACCCTGATTGGCACACTCCGGTGAAGATCGAGAACAATCGAATTTTTGCGGTATTGACCATTTGCCAATACAGCCTGAAACGTATCGCCCCACAGAGCCAGTGGAGCAAACGGTTGAGGGTTTTACTGGCTGATTATCCATGTGTACCGCTTTCAGATATGGGCTTCCCCGCAAAATGGGCAGACTCCTTAATATGGATGAGTGATGGGACTGAGGTATTCTTATGAATAAAAGTTCTAAATCCGATGTCGTGATTGTTCCTGATGTTATTGACGTTTTAAGCGGCGCAGAAACACCCTTCGGTCGCCGCTGGGGCGGTGATGTCATCCAGCTTTCCGCCGAACACCTTGCCGCCCTGCAGGCGGGGCAGACGCTCGCTCTCGATGTGCAGAACGAATACGTCGTCTTTATCAAAACCGCCGAGTCCGCAAAACTGGAACCCCCGTCATCTTAAGGACGCGTGAAGCCGTGGATTTATCGCTGCCCGCCGCCTTGCCAACGTTAGAAATGGCGACGGTGAATCTTGTGCACAACCCTCGTAAAATGGGCTGATACCCGCATAACGCTATTCTCTATGGCGCTAGAATTTATGTGGCAGGGACTTCCCTTTGAGTGTGATACAGCGCGAAGCCCAGGTGGCGTTCGACGTCCCGGCGAACGATTCTTCGCACAGACCGTCAATCGGCCGCCAGGGACGTCGGCCGCCACCAGACGCAAACTCAAAGCCCCGCCCACACACATACACGCGGGTCTTCTGCATCGTCCACTCCGCTCCCCATCGCCACCCCGCCATCATCACGGCCACCTCTCCCGGAATCCCCGGAAGGCCCCCGCACATGTACGCGCGGGCCTTCCTTCGCCCTCAACAACTTAACAACCCATCAACCAAAAACTCCCTCTCCCTCCCACGTCCGCCGTAGCCAGGCGAATGCCTGCAAAGGAGGAAGGGGAGAGGGCCGGGGTGAGGGTCGCCGACAGATTGCCCGCCACTTAACGACCCTGGGCGGCAAGACCGGGGGCGGCTCCGAAGGCGGTGTCACCGGCGAGGGTGGTGGTTCGGTTACCGGAGGCGGGGTCACAACGGGAGGCGGCACGAAGGCCGGTGCGGACACCGGCTCGGCTTCCACAGGCTTGACCACCGCCACCTGTTCAGGAGTCGGGTCCGGCGTGATAATGGGTAGCAAGACCGGTGGCGGCTCCGAAGGCGGCATCACCGGCGAGAGTGGTGGTTTGGTTACCGGAGGCGGGATCACGACGGGAGGCGGCACGAAGGCCGGAGAGAACACCGGCTCGGCTTCCACGGGCGTGACCACCGCCACCGGTTCATGAGGCGGGTCCGGTGTGATACTGGGCGGCAAGACCGCGGGCGGCTCCGAAGGCGGCATCACCGGCGAGGGTGGTGGTTCGGTTATCGGAGGCGTTGTCACAACGGGAGGCGGCACTATGCGTTGAAATCACCAAGCTGATCTCCTTAGATCCCGGAGTTGCAGACAAAGCCGGGGCTATGGCTAGCTTGGCCATCTTGGTAAACCGTATATTTGCCGCCCGCCGATATCCCAGTTGCTGAGCCACCAGCTGGATTCGCCTCTGGGTTTCAGGGTTGATTCTACAAAAGTTACCCCTGCCCGAAAGCACCCGTGAAACAGTTGAAACGGCAACCCCCGCCGCCTCCGCAACACGCTGTAGAGAAATATAATCACT
>JBIKMI010000235.1:0-4465 GCA_044359285.1 Kiritimatiellia bacterium | reverse complement strand
GTCCCCTGCCCATCGGGCGGCGGAAGAAGCGCGGCGGGGATCCACTCGGTAATCCGGTCCTGCAATCCGAGCCGGTTCAAGGCCGCACCGGCCATCACCACGAGATCGAAATCACCCCGGTCCAACTGACGCAACCGTTCCTCAATCGTCCCGCGAATCGGCGATTGCCGGGCTCCGGGAAAGCGGGTGTGGCAATAGGCTTCACGCCGTTCACTGCTGACCCCGATCCGGCCATTGGCCGGCATACTCTCCACGGTCAGCCCTTTCGGCCGGATCAGCACATCACGGGCATCCTCCGTCCACGGCAACCACACCCAGTCGAGGCCATCACTGACCGGGTCCGGCACATCCTTGGCGCTATGCACCGCGCAGTCCAGAATCCCCGCAAGCACCTGGTCATCCAGATCCTTGGTAAAGAAATCGGCAGGACTCTGCCGCAAATCCATGGCCTGATCCCGATCTCCTGGCGATGACAGGGGGGCGACCTCCCACCGGCTACCGGGAAGACACGCCTCAAGCCGGGCAATGACCGCCCGGGTCTGCAACACCGCCAGCGGACTCGAGCGCGTTCCTGCTTTAAATACTTCTGATGATGGTTTCATACTGCCTCAGACATTCCCTGTTTAGCTTGCGCAAACCTGTAAATACTGTTTGCGCACGAGATCCGCCTCTTTTATCCGCCAGCCGGATTCCTGCTTCAATCCAGTCGTTCATCATGACGCCCGCCCAACTGGAGTGAGTGCTTTCGTGCAAGGCGGCTCTTAACGCGGCGCCTTGAGCCGCCTGAACTCCGGACGACACGGAGGTCGTCCCTCCAACTAGAAGGACCACATGCTCCAGCGCCGCCGCCCCTTCCTGGATGCAGCATCGTCCGGGGAAACGGGCACGCACAGAGTCCCGCAGGAGTTTAGCCGCCACGCTGGTTTGCGCCGACACCACGGCCAGCACCTCAAGCCGGTCTGGCCGGTTCAGAATCGCAAATTCAAACACGCCCCAGATCTGATGGAGCACGGCGCCCAGCTCCTGCACCGCCCGTTTTGAAGTGCGTGAGGGCCGCTTAACCGATACCACCAACAGATCGGCCTGTTGCAGACCATCGATGTGCCGGGCCAAGTAATCCTTAATCAATCGCGCGCGCCGGCAGGACTCCCCGCCTGTTGAGAGCGTCAGTGTGATATGAGGGCGCCGCAACGTGGCCGGCACCAGAAAATCAGATTTTGTCCAATGGGCATCGGCGGCAGAACACAGGATTCCCTTCTGCTGGCAGAGACGGATCAGTGCCCCGTTCACGTTCACGTTATCGGTGGCCGCCACCACCACCCACTGCCCGTTCACATCAGCACGCTTGAATGGGCGGGGCCGGTATTGAATGCGGCCCGCCGCAGCCCACCCGTGAATGGCTTCGCAGGCCTCCGGCCCCACCACCGTGATGGCGGCCCCGGCCTCAAGCAGATGGCCCACCTTGCGCGCCGCAATCTGGCCACTACCCACCACCAGGCAGGGACGCCTCTCCAACATGAGGTTCACCGGCATGATTTTTCGAACTCGTGATTCATTTCTCATAACATCATGATTTCGTAACGACTCCCTCTTCCTTTCCGCCGCAGGCGGATCCGCCCGTGGAGGACAGGGGAGAGGGTTGGGGTGAGGGTGTTATGCCCAACAAGCCTTCGGCCTGCTCCAACCAGAGATCCACAACCCCTGCAATATCACCCAGTCCTTTCGTGACCGGCACGACCTCGATCCCGGCCCGCCTCAGGGCGGTGGCCCAGGAGTGTTCACCCGGACCGGCGATGTCGTCCTGCGCCGAATAGCCTGCGGCCACCATACACGGGGTCAGCCAGACTTTTTTCACGCCGGCCTCCCGGCAGTCCCGCACGACCGCCTCACGACCGGGCTTGCCGAGTATCATACCGAGTCTCATCCGCGGGTCAACCCTGCGGCACCCTTCGACCGCTCCCCTGAGCGTTTTCTCCGCACGGGGATCCTCGCTGCCATGGGCCACCAGAATCACCCGGTCCCGGGCGCCGGGCGTTTCAGGCAATTCCTCCAGTATAGCGGTGAGCGCCCGCAACCAGACCCGCTCACTCGCCATCAAGGCCGTGCCCAACGTCACCTTCAGCCGCGCTTCCGGCGTACGTCCAAAGGCGATAACCGTTTCGGCCAGCTCCCCGAATTCCATGCCATCCGTGAGATGCAGGGGCACCACGGCGGCCTGGGTGATCCCCTCGGCCTGTAGCGCCTGCAAGGCCTCGCCCGGGTTTTTAGCTTCCAAACCTTGAGCTACCAATTTGCGCCGGATCGGAGCCGAGGTGAACGTCCACCGCACGGTCACACCTGGAAAGCGGGAGACGGCGGCCGCCGTGATCCGGTCAAAGACGCCGCGAGCTTCCGGGCAGGTGGTGCCGGGAACGGCAAAGAGAATACCTTTGCGCTCTCCGAAAAACACCGGACTGGATTTTTTGAACTCGCGGACTGACCACAACATGCGCCCCCCCGAGAGTCCGGCATCCACGCCCAGTTTTTCAAAAATCCCCACCGCCTCCTCCCGTGATTTCGCATGAATCATGGCGTATAAATTATAGGGGAAGGCGGCAAATCCGGGTCGTTCGTAACAGTGGGTCACATGCTGACTCCGGGCCAGACTGCTACCGGCCTCTTTGATCCGGTCCGGCGGCACGCTCCAGACGCACATGCTGTTGGCCGAGAAGCCCAACTCGCGATGGCGCAGGATGAGCGCGATCCGGCGAATCACGCCGCTCGCCTGCCAGCGGGCCAGCAACTCGAGGAATTCCGCAGGGTCCATGCCAAGCTCACCCGCCAAAGCACCGAATGGATCTTCATTTACCCCAATACTGCTCTGCATGCGCCGGACCACCGTGCGTTCACGTTCAGAAAGCGGCGCCACAGGCGCTGTCGCCTGGCGAGAGCCCTTGGGCGCACCACGCGCCTGTTCCTCGCGCCCGAACACCGCCTCAATCTTGAATTTCTGCAATGCCGGCAGGTTCAATATTTCGTAAGGTCCGAGCGCCGCCGAAACGCGCGCCAACTCCAACGTCAATTCTTCCGCAGGCGCGGTCACGGTGAACCAGAGGTTGGGATGGCCTTCCCGCTCATAGCAATGCGTGATGCCCGGGAACGGCGCCATGCGGGTGGCCGCCGCCTCCAGATCCGCGGCAGGCACATCCGCCGCACACAGGGTACTCAGATAGCCCAGTTGTTGCGACTCGAACACCGCACCAAACCGGCGCGCCACGCCGGACGCGAACAAAGACCGGACCCGCGTGAGAACGGCTTCCTCCGTCAACCCCAGCTCGGCTCCGATGCGGGCAAAGGGCCGGGCCGTAACTGGCAAGCCCTGCTGCAGCCTCACCAGCAGTTTCGAATCAGTTGAATTTTCAGCGGATTTCACAACTCTTTTCCTTTGGCTTTCGCGCGATGCAGCAGGCCATCCAGCGTGTGGCCCAGCGCCAGAACCGGGTGACGCATCACCATCCGGGGTCCGGCATACCGCATGACCTCACGCACCGCCTCACGCATGGCGGGCTTATAACAATGGGTGGTACAAGCCGAACACTTCGGCTTCTCCGCCCCGTAGCGGCACTGCTCCAACCGGCCAAGGGCATACATCTGCAACCCCTCACAGTCCGGGCAAAGTTCCGCCTGTGTCATGTGATGATCGCGGCAATAAAGCGCGATCATCGTCATCAGGGTCTTTTTTTCACGCTCGAATCGCGGCATGCCACGTTCCCCTTCATCTTAATCGTAATCTTACTCTTAATCCCCTCTCAGATTATGATTAAGATTACGATTAAGATTACGATTAAGACTGTTACGGTTCATAAGAACAATCGGGGTCTTCCGACATGAAATCCTCGGTCGCGGCATACGCCCGGGCGCGACACCCTTCACACACCACGCGATAGCCGCAGGAGCCGCATTTGCCCTTTAACTGACCGGGATCCCGTAGCGCGCTGAACACTTCCGAGTTCTGCCAGATCTCCTGAAAAGGCTGTTTGCGGACATTCCCCACACAGAGCGGGAGATAGCCGCACGGCTGAACATCACCGGTCCGGGAGATGAAACAGACCGCGGACCCCGCCAGACACCCGCGCGTCATCGCCTGCATCCCGCTGGTCGCGGTGGCAGGGTGGCCACCCGGATGACCGGAGCCTGCCCCATGGCCGTGCCCCGCGCCGGGACCAGGCATCGGAATGCCCTTCTCACGGGACACTTCCCGCATGATCCGGTAGTACTGGGGCGCGCAGGTGGCCTTGATGTGGATGCGATCCTGCAGCTCAATGGATTTCGCGAACAGCCAGCGAAGGAAGGTCTCCATCTCTTTAGAAGAAAGCCGTGCATCCTCACTGATCTGGGCGCCACAGCCCACCGGCACCAGGGAGAACACATGGAAGGCATCCGCCTTACGTGCGAGCACAAAATTTAACAGCTCCTCGACTTCCGC
>JBIKMI010000324.1:0-3130 GCA_044359285.1 Kiritimatiellia bacterium | reverse complement strand
CGTGGCGTTGACCTGCATCGAGATCCCCGCGCGCGCCATCGCATCATACCCGCGGAGGGTGGCATCAAAACTGCCCGGCACCCCGCGGAAGGTGTCATGCGTCACGGCCTTGGCGCCGTCCAGACTTACGCTGACCCGCTTGATCCCCACCTCGGCAATCCGGCGCGCCATCGCGTCATCCACAATAGTGCCATTGGTGGCCAACGCCACGCGACTGAACATCCCCACACACGCCTTGGCAATCTCAAAGAAGTCCTTTCGAACCAGCGGCTCACCCCCGGTCAGAATCATGATGGGGTCGCCCGCCTTGCGGATATCACGCGCCACCGAGATGATCTCTTCGGTGGACAATTCGCCTGCTGCAAAATGGTCCGTCGCTTCAGCGCGGCAGTGGCAGCACTTCAGGTTGCAGCGTGCCGTCAGTTCCCAGAACACCAATCTCAGCGCCTCCTGCGTCATAGCCCGATCTCCTTGTCGGTCAGATAACAATCCGGCTCGGGCGACCACACATCGCCCGTCATCGCCTCGGCACGAACCCGGAAATTACCGTTGCAGATGTCCAGCCACTTGCAGGCGGCACACCGGCCCGTCAGATATTTTTTACGCTCCCGCAGCTTGCCCATCAGCGGCTCAGAGGTATCCGTCCAGATTTGGCTGAACGGTTTTTGCGTCACATTGCCGAACGAATAGTGACGCCAGAACTGATCCGGATGAACCGAGCCATCCCAGCTGACGCACCCGATCCCGTGGCCGCTGCTGTTACCGCCATTCATCTTGAGCAGTTTCAGCACTTCCGCCGCGCGCACCGGATCTTCTTTTAAAAGCCGCAGATAGAGATAAGGTCCGTCCGTGTGATTATCCACCGTAAGGACCTCGACCTTCTTACCCCGGTTATGAAAGTCCCGGGTGCGGTCCATAATCATGTCCACGGTTGACCGGGTCTCCTCGTGGGACATACGCGCTTCATGAATCAGCTTGGTGCCACGACCGGCATACACCAGGTGATAGAAACAGACACGGGGAATCCCCTCCCGTTCAATCAGGTCAAGCACCTCGCCCACATCCCGGTAGTTCTCACGGGTCATGGTAAACCGCAGCCCCACCTTGACGCCGGTTTTCAGGCAGTTCTGAACCCCGTCCATCGCCATGCGGAAGGCCCCCTTGACGCCACGGAACTTGTCGTTGGTGGCCTCCATGCCGTCCAGACTGATGCCCACATACGACAACCCGGCGTCTTTCAGGCGGGCGGCAATTTCGGGCGTAATCAGGGTCCCATTCGTGGAGACGACCGCCCGCATTTTGCGGCTGGTGGCAAACTGGATCAGTTCAAAGATATCAGGCCGCATCAACGGTTCACCGCCCGAGAACAAAATCACCGGGGCGCCGAAATCAGCCAGGTCGGCCAGCAGGGCCTTGCCGGCCTCATTGGATAATTCATTGGGATAGTTCTGGTCGCGGGACTGGGAATAGCAATGGACGCAGCGGAGATTGCAGCGCCGACCCACATTCCAGACCACCACCGGCTTTTTGTCGGCCGAAAACTGCAGCAGATGCGAGGGCAGATCTTTTGAAAGGCGGCCGTACCTCAGGGGGTCCGACGACTCCACCGTGCCGCAATATAGTTTGGATATTCCGATCATTTCTGTAAATCCTTCCGTTTGAATCCGAACAGATCATTCACGACCCGCACATAGTTATCCAGTTCACCGTTTTTAGCCGCGCGCTTGAGCGCCTCCCGCGGCTCCGCCAGCAGCTTCGCCACAATTTTGCGGGCCATTTCACGGATCTCCTCCTGGCTCGGTTCCGGCAGCCCCGCCAACCGCTCCTTCGCCAGCGCGCGCTTCAAGGCGCTCTCATAGACCGCGTGTCCATGTTCATCCATCTGGCGCAGCACTTCCCGCAAGCCTCCACTTTCAAAATGTTCCGAAATTTCCGCCAGACCTTGCCGGACAATCACCCAGGCCTGCTCCACCGCCTCGCGTCGCTTGGTGATGTTCTCAGCGGCAATAAGTTGCAGGTCATCAATCGAGTAGACATACACGTTTTTGATATGGGCGGCGGCGGGATCGATGTCGCGGGGAACCGCGATATCAACCATCAACATCGGCTTACCACGCCGGGTCTCAATGGCGCGCTTGACGGCGGCGGCATGGATCACCAGATGCGGCGCACTGGTTGAGCTGATCACAATGTCGGCCCGCGCCAGATAGTCATCCAGCAAATCAAACTGAATCGCCCGTCCGCCACAGCGGGCGGCGAGATCCTGCCCGCGCCCATGGGACCGGTTCAGGACCAGGACATCCGTTGCGCCACGGTCCATCAGGCTCTTGAGCGCCAGTTCCGCCGTCTCACCGGCACCGACAATCATCACCGTCTTGGTGCTGAGATCATCAAACACCTTCTCCGCAAACTCAACAGCCAGGGAACTTACCGATACCCGGCCGCGACAGATATCCGTCTCCGTATGAATACGCTTGGCGGTCTTGAAGGCCCGCTGAAAAAGGGAGTGCAGGACCTTGCCGGTGACCCCGGCTTCATCGGCAATCCCGAGCGCCTGCTTGACCTGTCCGAGGATTTCCGACTCGCCCACCACCATGGCGTCCAGACTGGAGGCCACGGAGAGCATATGCTCCGCCGCCTCAAGGCCGCTTTTCACGTAAAAGTGTTTTTCAAGCTCATCGGCACAGAACTGCTCGTCCCCCTTGAGCAGGAGTTGAAACAGACGGTGCTTTTCGACATTCACATCAATGCCGGCGGTATACAATTCCGTGCGGTTACAGGTCGACACCAACACGAGTTCGGAGCCCGGGAATCGGGAATGAATGCGATGCAGCATAGGGGGCACCTCAGCAGGCCGTACGGACGCCTTTTCCCGCACGTCAACCGGTGCCGTGTGATAGCTGATCCCGATCACCGCTACATTCATGGCCCACCCGCCCCCAGGCTTACCTGGATAAAAGAGTGAACAGACGGCGCGACCAGGTGCACCCCGATAAAGGCAAATAGCAGGCAGCCGAGTCCGAAAACGGCCACGAGGGCAATGCCCCGCCCATGCCGTCCGGAACTTGCCCGCATATGCACGAATACCGCCAGAACAAGCCACAATATGAAGGTGGCCACTACTTTGGGG
>JBIKMI010000136.1:0-7610 GCA_044359285.1 Kiritimatiellia bacterium | reverse complement strand
AAACTCGGGCTAGCTTCACCGGTCCTTGTCGGTTTTCTTATCGATCAAAGTACCTACACTGGAACTCTCATTGAGCAGTTGACTGTCTTTTTCGGCCCATTTGGCCGTATACCAGCCATTGCTCATCTTATGACTGAATGTCTTTATCTGACCATTCTGGTGGTATTCGACCATCTCCTGCATATCCGCTCGCATGTACCCCTTCACCATCCCATTCGTGGAAACGTTCAAACGATAACCCAGTTCATTAACTCTCGACTTATGCGCCGCGTCGGAATAGACCATTTTCATGAAGCAGGTCATAGGACCATCTTGGGATGCGTAGTTCGCCAATTTCGTTACCGTTTTACTCTCGTCGAGCACTGCACACCAGACGCCGTTATTATTCACTATCGGAATATCGCCCTTCACGACCTTGGCCTGAAATGCTTCCATTTCTCGCTGGGCGTCTTCAGCAGTAATCACATTTTTCTCCAACGCTTGCTTCTGCTCCGGCGACTTCAAAGAGGCAACAGCTTTCTGTTGTCGCATAGCACCCCCAGACGGCTTGTCAGCAGCCAGAGAACATGCCACCACAGAGAATGTGCAAACCAAAAAGACACGAACTTGAGTCATATTCATGAGAACTCCTTTTCATTGTTGTGAATTTAGCCAATCGTGCAGATGCCAAGGATGCCAAAAACCCAAAAAAGGAGGGACCGGTGGTGCAACATAATTAAAGGCGGGCATTGCAACCCCGGCAGCGTTACCAACTCGAATTGTACCCCAAACGCAATTTCGAGTATTGAAATCGTAGGTACCAGGTGTCGCCACCCATGCAGAGAGATCTGCCAGGCCATTCACTAAATTTTGGAAAGGGGGCGTCCAGTCATGATGCGCTGTCGATGTGTGCCCTTGTCCTCCTATGTTAATAAACCCGTCATCATGAAGTTGCCCAATATGAATCGGAAAAAAACCACCATCAGAATTCACCATCCATGTGTATGGCGGTGAGATTTTCCCAAGAACTCCCTCAACAGCAGAAGCTGGCTCAATACCCAAATGCCACCAGCCATGCCCGACAACGCCAGAATTGTCGGAGAACCCAGAGTAAATACAACGCACCACATATACGGTGGTTATCTTTTCGTTTCCACATACACCCCGAAGAACTGTTTTGGAAGGCCGGGTTCTGTCAATTTTACGCACCAACTTGCCTGATTCGTTTGCGGAACCCTCTGTTACTTCAAAAACCCAACAAGACGGCAGATTAGCCTCTGCAATATTAGGTGTCGGTTTAGCCGTAACCGTGACAAGGTTACCAACATTCGTTGTCATATTAACAACAAAAGTGCGGGTGTTTGGATTTCCATCCCCATCATCAATTTCACGCTCAATGTTATCCGGCTTAACGGACTCCACTTTAATGACGCACATCTTGGCCGTAACAGCATTCCCACATTCTGCTGTTACATCAAAGAAACCTGGAGTATCAAAAGTTTTGGCAGCCACACTTGTATCCGGCGCCAGACTTGTCGCGCCTTCCCAGGCCGCCTTTCCGCTCGGCCAGTCAGCCCCAGCAGGCTTCTTAACTGCCAAAAAATCCACATTTGTATTCACGGGAACATAGTTTGTTTCGCCAACATCTGCCCAAGCCATTGCGCCCCATTTGAACTGCATCCGGTCTATCGCAACAGCTGTGAAGAATACATTTGTCTCCGCCCAACAATCATTTTTACCAGGATGATTATCCGGAGAATTGGTGACCTTGAATTTCAACTGCTTATCCTTGACCACCGCACTGCATGCCATGGCTAACGCAGGCAGGCTAATCATTGTAGTGACGCCGAAATTCACATCCGCTGATCCTTCAGAAATTCCAGACCAGGTGAGGTGTACTGGTTGACTGCCACCTGAATATCCGTTCACCACAACCGCCAAAGAGGCGTCTTTGTCAGCAGGATAGGCGCTGTCATGCGTCACTGTTAAATCAATGGAATAGTCTGATCCATCCGGCGCGTTACACGCAGCCTGCAGATTTCCTGACATGAAGCTACATCCAAATAGTAACTGCAGAAAATTTATTACACACACACCTCTGGTCAGTCTTTTCTTCATCATCGTTTTCATTCCTTGGTAGCAAACCACCATTGATTATTTTCGATAAAGTCCTTGGCGCGCTCGAATCGCCTTCATCAGGTCGCCAGGGACAGGAAGATAGTATTCCGCCCATAACATATCCCATTAAAGTTTCCTTGATTGTTCATTCAGATGATCGTGTGAACCCTGAATTCGACCCGTTCACTGCACGCATTCTATTCATCGCGCAGAAATTGGATGCAAGTAGACCAAATCAGCCAGCCCAACACAATACCGGATGACGGCGGGCTTGAAGCGCCAACCGGACTCATCCTGATATCCGCCACCACCCCCGTTACGCCGGAGCCGGGAACCCCATGATATCCACGCGCAACTGCCGGGCGGTGAACAGATCGTAAGCGTCCAGCCAACCCCGCCCCCCCCCACTTTTCCATGGGGACGGGATTTTTCGAGGCATCAGGGTCGTAACGGCATCCAGTGGATTGGAATTTTGCGAATCAAAAAACTTTCTCCGGACATGGGCCCAACAAAGCAGTCTGCGAATACGATCAGCACTCAATGTTGACCGGCGCAGCCTCGGCAGGGGCTTCCGGAAGTGTGACCCGTTGTTCCAGGACATGAGCCAGCAACTCATCCATGATGGCTTGATTCGGATCCCACTTCTCGCTGCTTCGCCCGTACAACCGGCGAAACATCTGTTCCACCTGCTGCTGAAGGTTTTCAATTTTGCCATTCGCGGCGATCAGCTGCTTCATCACTTGCTCCAGCATCCCGCGCAAAACGGCCGGGTCATCGGGGAGTTCCTCGATGCGGGGCAATGCGTTGATCTGGGCCGTATTCATTGCCCTATATTTTAACTAAATATTCATGCTTTTCCAGCGGGAACTGCGGGAAATCACATTTACTTTTACGCCCTCCAGCAGCAGCACCAGCGAAGTTCGATCCATCTCCGGATCGGTACTTGATGGTAACGTAAATGGTCCCCGCTCCAACCGCTTCGCCCACAGCGCGAACCCGTTGCGTTCCCAGTACAGCACCTTCACCAGGTCACGCCGCCGGTTCATGAATACAAACCAATCCCCACTCAAGGGATCCCGGCCAAACTCGCTGCGAACCAAGCCGCTCAAGCCATCAAAACTTTTCCGCATATCGGTCGCGGCCCGGTGCAGATAAATCCGAACCGGGCCCGGCACGCTAATCATGACGCCCTCATGGCCGCAACCACTTGGCGTAGCAATTCAGGGTCAAACCCGCGCTCAACCTCAATCCGGCACCCCTTCACTTCAATAGCCACCCCGCCGCCGGACTTCACTTTGACTTCCACAAAACCTTTCGGCTCCGTCTTCGCCGGGTGGATTACGCCACGCCAATATGAAAACTGCCAGACTTTCAGCCCTTCTTCCGTGCAGAAGGCTTTCACGCCTTTCCCACTAAGCGACAAATTCACACCCAAGCTTGGTACCCCAGTAAAATAAGTCTATTTACTGAGAAGATGGCCCTTGTTTTGCAGTCAATAGCGCTGAAGATAGATCCTTTTTGCGGCTAAAATAGAAAAAGATCGATGCATTATTGCAGCTAAAATAGAAAAAGATGGGTTGCTTTATGCATTAACGCGGGGTAGTTTGATGGTGTTTTGACACGTCAAACTGAAAAGGATTATCTGTGAAACGGGTTGCGCTTAAAAAACTTATGACGTGGAAATCCGCTCTGCACCGTAAGCCGCTGATTCTCAGCGGGGCAAGGCAGGTTGGAAAGACGTGGCTGCTGAAGATGTTTGGGAAGGAGGCGTTCACGAATGTTGCCTATATTAACTTTGACGGAAATCCCAGGATGCAGCAGTTGTTTTCATTGGATTACAACATCCCGCGTCTATTGAGCGGCCTGCAGGCAGAGACTGCGACCGTGATCAAGCCCGGCGAAACGCTGATCGTGTTTGATGAGATCCAAACGAACCCCGCGGCTCTGACGGCACTAAAATATTTCTGCGAGGAGGCACCTGACTATGCGATCGTTGCCGCCGGTTCTTTGCTCGGGGTTTCGATGCAGCAGGGGTCGGGTTTTCCCGTTGGAAAGGTTGACACACTCGACCTTTACCCGATGAGCTTCACCGAGTTTCTCGAGGCGCTCGGGGAGGGCCAGCTCGTCGAGATGCTGAACAGGCGGGATTGGGATCTCATCACCGCGTTCAAGAGTAAGTATATCGATTGGCTTCGCAATTACTATTTTGTGGGCGGGATGCCGGAAGCGGTTGCCGTTTTCAGCGAACAGCGGGCATACGTGGATGTCAGGCAGGTGCAACAGCGCCTCATCCGGGACTACGAACGGGATTTTTCCAAACACGCGCCAAGGGAAATCGTCCCTCGTTTAAGTCTGTTGTGGAACTCCATACCGGCGCAACTCGCGAAGGAGAACAAGAAGTTCTTCTACGGCATGGTTCGGGAAGGCGCAAGAGCCAAGGATTTTGAGGTTGCCATGCAATGGTTGAATGGGGCGGGGTTGATTTATAAGGTCGGCAATGTGTCTAAACCGAACATTCCACTTTCTGCTTATACCGGATCGTCCTTCAAACTCTTTACGCTGGACGTCGGATTGCTTACGGCTCAATGCCGGCTGGACGCAAAGACACTACTTGAAGGAAACACGATTTTCACGGAATTCAAAGGCGCGCTGACCGAGCAGTATGTGCAGCAGCAACTGCGGGCCGAGTGCGATATCATGCCGAGCTACTGGTCGTCAGCCAGCGGCAATGCCGAGGTCGATTTCCTTTTCCAGGAAGGCAATGATGTCATTCCTGTTGAAGTCAAAGCCGAAGAAAACCTTCGGGCCAAGAGTCTTAAGACGTATGTTCAGAACTTCTCTCCAAAGATTTCAATTCGCACGTCCATGTCTGATTACAGGAGAGAATCATGGCTCGTTAATCTGCCGCTTTATGCCATCGGACAGATTCAAAAAGAATGTGGTGGCTAGATACTTTACGGGAGCCAGAGGCGCAGCAGGGACAGGTTTTAGTGACCATTTTTACAGGCGGATGGCGAAGCCTTCTCCAATTCCGTGATGCGCAGTTCCAGTTCGGCGGCATGCTGGCAGACCCGGCGCTGGTCAGCGCGAAGCTCCGATAAGGCGAGTGAAAAATCAAATACGACCAGTAGGAGAAAGGCGAACACGACCATGGTGATGGCGCTGACATACTGCATGCCGGTCAAAGTTGCCAACCAGCCGACGGCATCGGGGTAAATGGCAAAGATCAGCAGAATGACCCCGGTGAAAACCCAGAGCAGGGCATAACGCTCTTCCATGGCAAAGCGGCGTACCGCCTCCAGGGTAATCATCAATACGAGGGCGCTGAGGAAACCCAGCACGATGCGCATCCGGAATACCAGGGTGGCGGCATTATTATCATGCAGGAATTCAGGCCGATAGGCTGCCAGGGCACAGCCAATGCCGATGGTGATCCAGGCCAATCCCAGGAAAAACCGCTTCTGTTTTTGGGTGACCATGCGGAGCCCCAGACCCACCATCCCGGCGCTCAGGCCATACATGAATATCTGCTGCAAGGTCATGGTACCTCCTGAATGACATTGTGTCGGGCGTAGCGACTGTTGACAGTGCGGGCCCGGTCAACGGCCAGGGCCAGTCCCACTTTGAACATGTAGTAAAAAGCTCCTGAAGACTGAATGGACGACACGCCGGTGGTGCGAGGGCGGAAACGGGCGCCCACTTCGCAGAAGCGATAGCCCTGCCGCCGGAGCAGTGCAAGGGATTCGGGCTCAGGGTAATCGAGCGGATACGAGCGGGCGAAATAGGAGATCAAAGGGCGGTTCATCATTTGAAAGCCGGAGGTGGGGTCGGTGACGCGTGCCCGGCAAATGAGAGAGAGCAGCAGGGCGAGGCCCCGGATCCCGGCATAACGGAAGCGGGTGCTTTTGTAGGACTCCTCGTCGTTTTCAAGGAAACGGGAAGCCACCACCAAATCCACCTTGCCTTCCGCCATCATGGCGACCAGTTTGGGGATTTCGGAGGGGGGGTGCTGTCCATCGCCGTCGCAGCGGATGATATAGCTGTACCCTTGGGCGTAGGCGTAGCGGAACCCGGCCTGGACGGCACCGCCCACACCGAGATTACAGGGGAGGTCGAGAACGCGCACTCCCTGGGCCCGGGCCACGGCGGCTGTCCGGTCAAGGGAGCAGTCGTTGATGACCAGGATATCCGTCGCGGGTGCGACGGCACGGACTTCCGCGATGAGCGCGGGAAGAGCCGCTTGCTCGTTGAAAGCCGGAATGATCACCAGAGATTTTTTCAGGATGTCGTCCATGCCGGAAGAACATACTGGAAAAAGGGTGGGTTGTTAAGTTGTAACTACCGGGAGGCGGGTGTCAGGATGACGGCGTTTAGGCGGGGCGTCAGGGGTATCCGTGAAACAGTCCATGGGGCGCCTCCGTTTTCGGCAATAAACCTTTCTATTTCCCGGATGCTGGAGGACTCATTTGAACGGACTTTGTCATATAATTTGACCATGTCCGGCTGCATTTTCCGCATGATGCGGGAGATGGAAGAAGGGGCTGGCGATACGGCTGCCTGCGATTCCAGCAGGAAAATGTACTGCCGGTGAGGGGCAAGGACAGGGGCAGGGCCGCTCGCAGGCTCGAAGGTCAGGGAGGGCATGCCGCGCCCGATGACGTGGGCCAGTTCTCCCTGTCCGGAACTCCAGCCGGCCATTTTTCGGGTAATCAATACAGGGACATAACCGGGCTTGATGGCGTCAAGTATGGGTTGCTTCGACCGATCCGTCGTTCTAGCGGGTGGCCATTGAGCAGAGGGGCGGCAGTGAGCGGCAATCCTCTTGACCCAGCATACCAGATCATCTTCGGCGGTGCTTGTGAAAGAGGAATGGCCGGGCGGATTTAGGAAAGCAAGCCCCAGGGATACGGCCAATCCGGCGAACAGGGTGAAGCGTGCGATGGCGAAGCGGTAAAGGTGATCCCAGAGGAGCCCCCCCATCAAGCCTGCTAAAATGATGACGGCGATCAAGAGGCTCCACCCCTCCCGTTGATACATGGAAAACTGGAGCCAGCCCGTTACCGTTTGAATGGTGGTGAGTCCACCCCAGATGCCGAGAAGACTGAACAGGGGAATTCGTGCCTGCCAGCCGTATGCGAAGCAAATCACGAAACTACAAAGGAGCGTCAGGCCGGCCAGGTTGAACAGCCAGTCATGGAAACCGAAGCGTTTGAAAGTGAAAAAATCCGACAACATCGAGAGGCGTTGGCAGGACTCCCGGAGGACCGGTTGGGGCGGAGTCCGCTCTGCCAAAAGGGACGGGACATCCGGAGTTTTCAATACCGGAGGGAGCGCCGCCGGGCCGCCCGTCTTGGTTTGCGGACCCAGAATCTGAAAGGTGACGCCAATGGCTTGCGTGTTGGCCTGGCCGATGTGAAAGGTCATGAGCAAGGCCGCAGGAACAAGCACCACCAGGAGCCGGACTACGGTCCGCACCGCGTATCGACCGTCACGCAAGCAGGATGTGAGTCGCT
>JBIKMI010000134.1:0-7634 GCA_044359285.1 Kiritimatiellia bacterium | reverse complement strand
GGCAAAACCATTTCTTCCTTCGCGGTCTTCGCGTGCTTCTGTTCAAAATCTTCTCTTCTCCTTGCAGGACTAAAGAGTGATTGCCTTTGCACTACAGAGAGTTACAACTCGTGTGAATATGCCCTGCACAGCGGCCAGCCTTCAGACCTTGATGATCCGGTCTTCAGTCTTTCCCGGCCGGGCTACAGCCGAGGCCAGGTATGGCTCTGAAGCATAAGCGGCGAGATTCCTGAACTCTTCCAGGAGCCGGCTCAGGGATTCGAAAGATTCATCCATGTCCCTTATTATTTCAGGGATTTCTTCTGGCGTGGGCTGGTTTTTAAGACGGAAGAGACACATGCCCAACACCGTGGAAGGTTGCCCGATATGATGACACATCGCGCCCATGCTTTCGACCATGACACGCTGGCGTTCCGACTCCAACTCAACGGCATGGCGCCGCTCCAGCATATGAACACGGTCTTCCGCCAATTTAACTATACGCTCCATGTGACGTTGGACGGCGGCCAGGTCATCCTCCTCCTCCGTGAGGGTCACCTCGTCAGGGATCCCGCCCGCGGCGAGGGTGCTCAAATATCGGCGGAGCCGCACGATGCTGACAGGATATTTCACGAGCAGCGCGTAGCCCAGCAGGATAAAAAGCAGGCTGGCGGTGGCGGCCGCCGCAAACGCGCCCATCGGCATCGCCACGCCAGCGAACTGACTAGTCCAGAGCCAAGCCAGGATCAACGCCGGCAGAACGGTGATCAATATGGCCGCCACCACCACCTGACCCCATGCCCCCCGCCGCGAAAGGGAGAGCGATTTGCGTCCGATATGACGGCGTTGGCTATGCATGAATGAGCTCATAATTATCCATTGTCCGGCAACAAACAAACTCCAGCCGTTTATTCGCCGCACGTAAGAGGAACCAGTCCGGCCTTGCGGGCGTAATTTACAAGATCCCGGTCGTTATGGGCATTAAGTTTCACCCGGATGTTGCGCCGATGGGTGGAGATGGTGTTGGGCGACACGCTCAGTCGTCCGGCAATATCCTTGTCGTCCCGCCCTTCGGCCACCTGAATGAGCACCTCAATTTCCCGGGCGGAGAGGATTTTCTGGTAAGATTCGGACTGGACACGCAACTCCAGCCTCACCGCCTCAAATGTCCGGGAATAGAATAATTTGCCTGACAGCACCATCTCTACAGCATTATTGAGCGAGCTCAACGGATCGCCTTTATCCACGAACCCCTCCACATCCAGCCGGCTTAGCTCATGAACCGCATAAGGCTCACAATGGGATGACACAATGATAATACGCGTTTTGGGGAGTTCCTTCCGAAGTTGACGGGCCACATCCAGTCCGTTCTGGCCCGGCATTTCAATGTCCAGCAATACCAGGTGCGGCCTGGTTTCCAGACACAATCGCACACCGCTTTCCCCGCCATGGGCGGTCCCGACAATCTTCACACCCGGCAACTGCCCGAGACAGGCCTCCAACATGTTCGCAACAAGGATTTCGTCCTCGATAATCACCGTCGCTGCCATCATCCGGCACCCCCTTTCAACAGGGATTCGATCAACCTGGCCAGGGCCAGCAGGTTATAGGGCTTGGTAATGAAGGGCCAGTTACGCGCAGTGATATCCTCGACACGTGACCTCTCGTCGGCATAGCCGCTGGAAAACACAATGCGCACCGCGGGGTCGGCCGCGGCAATCCGCTCCGCCAACGTCACCCCGCTCCCGTCGGGCAGGACCACATCACTCAGGAGCACACGGATAGAGGCGCGTGCCGACTGGTATTGCGTCCAGCCGCTCTCCACGCCTTCGGCCTCCAGGACCGTGTACCCCAGGTTCCGGAGCCGTATCGACCCCACCTGCCGGACAATCGGGTCATCTTCAACCAGCAGGATACACTCGCCATGGCCCCTGGGCGGGGGAGTATTTTCTTCTTCCTGGGAAATGGGGATTTCCCCGGCGCAGGGCAGATAGACGTCGAACCGGCTTCCGGCGTCGGGCTTGCTGGCGACCTCGATCCACCCCCCGTGCTGCTTGACGATCCCCTGCACCACAGAAAGCCCCAGGCCGGTCCCCTTGCCAACTTCCTTAGTGGTAAAGAAGGGCTCGAAAATCTGGTCGATCATCGCGGGCGACATGCCAACCCCCTGGTCGATCACGGAAACCCTGACGACGGCCCCCCCCGCCTTGATCACCGGCGACTCGGCCTGCGGGGGCGCCTTGACCACCTCGGACTCAATCACCAGCGGTCCGCCCTGCGGCATGGCATCGCGGGCATTCACGCAGAGGTTCATCAGCACCTGCTGGAATTGCGAGGGATCCGCCATGATTATTGCGGATCCCGGCTGGAGGGCAAGCTCGATGCGGATATCCTCACCGATCAGCCGGGCCAGCATTTTCTGGTGATCCCGGATCAGTGAATTCACATCGACAGGACGCGGCAAAATAACCTGCTGCCGGCTGAACACCAGCAGCTGTTTGGCGACATCAGCGGCCTGATGGGCCGCCTTCTTGATCTGGTGGAGATAGGTCCGTTGCGGGAAATCGGCGGGCAGGGCGCTCATCAGGAGTTCGGCGAACCCGGAAATACAGAACAAGCTGTTGTTGAAGTCGTGGGCTACCCCGCCGGCCAGACGGCCGATGCTCTCCAGTTTCTGGGTCTGCACAAGTTTGGATTCGATCTGCTTGCGCTCGGTCATATCGATAAATGTCGTGAACACCCGGCAGGGTTTCCCCTCACCCGGCAGGAACTCCGGAACAGCATCCACAAGGATCCAGCGCAGGGCTCCAGTAGCGGGAGACTTCACGCCCATGACCGTGGAATGAACGCGCCGACCGGTTTTCAGAGCCAGCAGGGCGGGATGTTCACCCGGGAGGACTCGAGTGCCGTTCTCGCGAATGGCCTCCCACCGCAAATCCAAGGTGTCGCACGCCCTCATCTGCTCAAGGGTCAGCCCCAAAATGCGCTCCGCAGCGGGATTGGCCATCGTGGTACGCCCCTCGGCATCCAGGTAGACGATCCCCTGCGCCATGTGCTCGAACAAGGTGCGATAGAGCTTTTCACTCTCAAGCAGGGCGGCGGTTCGCTCCTCGACGCGCCTTTCAAGCAACAGGCGATTTTCCTGGAGTTCCCGCTCACTCCGCTTGCGTTCCGTGATGTCCGTCATGGAGAACAGGACACAGTTCTCATTGCCCAACTTCATCGCCTCCATCGAGATCAACCCATGCCGGAGCTCACCCGCCTTGTTTTGAAAATCGACTTCCTGGCTGAGAATCCGGCCCGTCCTCTCAAATTGATTGAGCACGGACTGGCGAATCTCAGGGCGGGGGAAAATCGAGAGTTCGGTGGAGGTGCGCCCGATGACCTCTTCACGGGTGACCCCGATACCCTGGAGAAAGGCCTGGTTAACATCGATGAAACGGCCATCGCGGTGGGTGGAGATAGCCATCATCACCACCCCCATGTGGAACGCCTTGGAAAACCGCTCTTCGGAAACAGCGAGTTCCGTAATGTCCTTGCTGATCCCGAACAGTGCGGCTTTCCCATCCCACATACCATGGATAATGCGGGTCTCCACCTGAATCAGGCACCCATCCCTGGCTTGGAGGGGTATGCGACAGACATCGGAGGCCCCCGCCAACATCGCCTGAACCATGCGCCCAACCTCTTCATGGCGCGCCGGGGGATGGATCAAAAGAACCGACTGCCCGCGCAATTCGTCCAGCGAGTAGCCCAGTCGCGTCATCAGGGTGTTGTTAGCCAGCAGAAAGGTCCCGGAGCCATCCAGCACACAGAGGAAGTCAACCGAAAGGTTGAAAAAGGATGTGAAGTTGTCGCGTGCGGCCTTCAGGCGATCCTCGCCTTCATGATAAGTGGCCAGCATTTCATTGTAGGTTCTAGCGAGATCGCCCACTTCGCCCTCCATCAGGAAGGGGGCGTATACCCGAGCGTTCCCCTTACTGTGAATGAACATGATGCGGCGGACATCGGCGAGGGGATTCAGGATGTAATACCTGATCAGCAGCCAAGCCCCCATCGCAATGCCCAAGACGCACAGGCCCAGCAGACGGCCCACCATCTTGAGCAATTTCCGCTGCTCATGAAGATAAGCGCTTTCATCGAATTCCAGATAGACAGCTCCTTGCTGGAGCTGGCCGGGAACCGTTGACGTCAGGCCGGTTCGCAAAGGCGCGGCATAACGGAAGGCACTGGAATCGCCGCCCACTCTGGCGAGCCCGCTCTTGCGTTGCAGGGCCTTCCCGATGCTTTTCCTGATCCCGGCATCAGGAAGCTCGGCCACGGGCACATCGATCCACTCATACCGCGTGGAGGCCATGATGCGGGCGGGATCCCCGACGGCCACCAGGATCATCCTGACATCAGGGCTACCGCCGTTGGCGGCAACAAACCTTTGGACATCATTGTAGGATGCGGCTGTTTCCGTGGCGTAAACGATTGAATCGGCTATGGTGGAGGCACGCTTGGTGACTTCCGCGCAATAATCACGCTCCGTCAGGGTGTACAACAGGAAAAACCCGAGACCGGCAAAGATCACCGTCAGACCCGCCAAAGGAAGTACAATACGCCACCGGAGTGAGCGCGAAGAGGGATTTTCGACAGGGGAGAGGCTCATGCGACTTATTCTTTCGGGAAACCACGCCAGATTATGTCAGGCGGGATGATTTCACCTTCAACAAGGCCGGCGCCGCGCAGGCCTTCCATTGTCGTCTGCAGCGCTTTCACCAGGCTGCCGTCGGGCGCCAGGGCAGCGGCCTGCTCCGGGAACGTGACCAGTCGCATTCCCCGCAAGGCAGCCCGGAATGACTCGACGGAGAGCCGTTCCCGGCGCGCCATGATGGCGTGCGCCTTGTCGGGCTGCTCGGCGGCATACTGCTGGGCCTTGCCGAAAGCCCTCACCAAGGCGGCCATATCACCGTGCCGATTGCGGAGGAGTTCCGCATCAACAGCCATCACATCCACAATTTCGCCCGGCGTCTCGGAACTATCGAACACCCGCTGCAGGCCAGCGGCCTCGAGGGCGAGCGAGGCGGAAGGATAGGCGACCACGGCATCCACCTCGCCCCGCGCCAGCGCGGCCAACATCGCGTTCTGGGCCAGCGGGACAATCGTCACATCCTCCATGCGGAGGTGATACTTGCGGAGGGCGGCATTCAGCAGGGCCACATTAACCGTGGCCGGTTCCAAACCGATGCGACGCCCCTTGAGCTCCAGAACCGAAGCCAGGGGCGGGCGGGCCAGGATGACATCCGCGCCGACGGAATAGTCGCATAGGTAAACGACCTGGGCCTTGCGGTCGGACAACTCCCTGCTCATGAGCAATTCCACCGCCGTGCCCGCGAAGACATCCACCTGGCCGCGCTCAAAGGCGCGCCTGGTATCGGCCAGGGACATTGTCTCGACAAAATGGACGGTGAGGCCCTCCTCCCTGAAGAAGCCCAGCTTATCGGCCAGGAATAGAAACTCATAGCCAGGCCAAGGATTGGCGGCGACACGGATCGGGGGAGGTGGCGCAGGCGCGCAGGAGGCCAGGGAGAAAAGCAACGTGAGAGCGGCTAGCGCGCGGAGTACACAACTGCAGCGCACAGCATTTTCAGAAGCAGGTTTGGCCATGAGGAAAGCCTAGCACAATAGCGCCCCTCCCGACAAGAGGCTTCATTCTCATCTAAAGCGCTTCAGATCGTAATTTCAGGGGAATGCGAACATCGAACAGTCAACATTGAACATCCAACGTTGAACAAAAAATGCGTTAGGCACTGTCAGAAAATAACATGAACAAACGAGTTAAAACTTTAACCACCCGCTTCGCTAGAGACACAGAGACACAGAGCTGCCATGAAAGAAAATACAAATGTGGCGTTTATTTCGTTCACGCGGGTACACGTGACCAAAATAAACGCCACGGTTTCTTGAAGGAATACGTTGAGGGGGAGGAGTTGATTATCCCTCCTCTTGCCTGCCCTGAGCTTTGTCGAAGGGCTCCCGGTATGGCTCCAAGGAACCGTTGCGGGATTTTTAATTCTGGTACTCCGGAATTACAAATCCCGCAACATTTCTTCTCCTCTCTGTGTCTCCGTGCCTCTAGCGAAGCGGGTGGTGAATCTTTACACATTGCACAGGTTGTTATTTGACGGCTCCTAAGGATAAAATTCAGCAGAAAAGCTGGCGAGTTGTTAGGTTCAGGAAAGCGATAAGTTGGTCTCAATAAGGACACTATTATGGAACGGCATTTTGACGAGAGTTTACAGGCGCTGAAACATCAGCTCATTAAAATGAGTGCGATGTCCGAGGTGATGATTGCCGATGCGGTCAAGGCGGTGGTAGACCGCAATGCGGCGCTGATGGCGCCGGTGTGGCAGCGCGAGGAGCAGGTCAATCACATGCAGATTGAGATCGACGAGACCTGCCTCACCCTGATTGCCCTGCATCAGCCGGCGGCCGGTGATCTGCGGTTCATCATGGGGGCGGCCAAGACCAATGCCGAGCTGGAGCGGCTCGCCGATGAGGCCGTGAATATTGTCCAGAAGGCCGAGCACCTGCTCAAGGAGCCGCCCTTGAAACCGTTCCGGATCATCCCCGAAATGGCGCTGATTGCCCAGGGCATGGTACGCGACAGTCTCCATGCCTTTGTGAACCGGAATGTCGCCCTGGCCCGGGAGGTCCTGCTGCGCGATGACCGGCTGGATGACTTGAAAGACACCATTTCCGTGGAAATGACCGAGTTTATGGCGCGGGATTCCTCGTCCGTGGCACGGGCCCTGGACCTGCTGTTGGTCTCCCGCTATCTCGAGCGGATTGGCGACCATGCCACCAATATTGCCGAGATCACCATCTTTGTGGTGGAAGGCCGGGACGTTCGCCATCATGCCGACCATAAAGTGCATCATCCCTGATCGCCAGCCTCGCACCTAAGGATACACCCTCACCCCAACCCTCTCCCCTGAAGGGAGAGGGAGAAGATACACCCTCACCCCCACCCTCTCCCCTGAAGGGAGAGGGAGAAGATACACCCTCACCCTCAAGCCCCTTTCTTCCTTTTGATCATGTGCTTGAACTTCAGGACGGCAAAATTCAACTCAATGGAAGTCTCGGTGTCGCTGGTCTTTAGATCGTCATCAAAAATACCCGCAACCAATTCCCCACTTTGCTGCATGAGTGCCTTCCGGGTCGTTTTGTCCTGGGCCCTCGTCAGATCCTGAATATTTCTCGATAGCTGCCGGATTTGTGTGAACGTCTCGATGATGGCCAGCGTCGCCTGCAGTGCTTTACGACTCTTGAGAATGGTGGCCAACATGTAAAGGCCCTTCTCGGGAAATGCCTTGGGATTGACCGTTGAATGTTTGAGCCTCCCGAACCGGTGTAAATTTTCCACCAGTCCCTCTTTTTCATGACGTGTCAGCTCAACAATATAGCCTTCAGGGAACTTTTCCTGATTGTTGGTGACCGCCTTATTGACATCCCGGGTCGCAACCCCATAAAGCTCAGCCACATCGCAATCAAGTAGAACTCGTTGTCCCCTGATCTCAATGATTCGCTCTTGCAGATTTTCAAATTTAATAATTGGGTTCATGTGCGGGTTATACTTGTTTAGTATTTGTTTATCAATAGGTATATTT
>JBIKMI010000132.1:0-7647 GCA_044359285.1 Kiritimatiellia bacterium | reverse complement strand
AGGCGGTCCACCATGTGCCGAGCATATTCCGGAGAATTTTGAGCAATATATTAATCCGGCCACTAAATAGTAGCGAAAATCAAGATTCACCACCCGCCGAGTACGGCTTGAGACACGGAGACACAGAGAATGCCTGATCCCGTGCAAATGTTGCGGGATTTTGAATTCAGGAGTACCAGAATTAAAAATCCCGCAACGGTTTCGTGGAGCCATAAATGGAGAAAGAAGAGAAAATATCAATAGCAGTATTGCCTTTGCTAGGGAAGTCGGAGCTCCTCCCTCTTCCTGCATTCCTCCAAGAAACCGGCGCGGGATTTTTGGCTCGGGTACTCCCGAACGAAAATGCCGCGACATTCTCTTCTTGGTTCTTATCTTCTCTGTGTCTTCGTGCCTCTAGCTTGGTACTCCAAGCGGGTGGTAAATCCTTTTGCATCGTGCGGGCTTCGCTACTATTTAGTGGCCGGAGTAATAATGTACTCATGTTTAGCATCATTCCAGACCACAGCCTCGTCTGGTTCGAGGTCAGGCGTTACAAGTGTTCTCGCATTATTTCCCAAATGAGTGCCATTCATCTTTGTTGCCCAACGTCAGCGTTCAGGCTGAGGCGCGCCAGGCGCGCCGATAGTCTGCGACGCTTGGTTCGACGCAGTGTTCGCTTGAACCCATGTCGTCTTGCCGGCCCACTTGCCATCAAACGCCTCATACGTGAATCGACCGGCCGGACTATACCACTGATTTGTGAGTGTCAGCATCATGTGTCCAGCCGGTAAACGAGAGTACTGGTTAAAGAAGTATCTGTCGTTTGGCGCCATGACTTCAAGATGAACCTCGGCATAGGTGAAGGGATTGTCCACCGAAAGAGAGAAGGACCCGTTCGGGCCTGTCTTGGTTCCATATTTCACCACATTCCGGTCGAATATTCCATGCGTCCATACCGAGACAATGACCTTGGCATCTTTGACAGGAACTCCGCTATCAGTTACGGTTCCGGATGTCCGGATCGTATGCGCACAGCCGAGTAACACTGCCAATGACAATACAGTCAACCCCGCAAATAATGTCTTTTTAATTTCACTCCCTTTCATCGAACATGTGGATGAGCAACATCTGGCTTTTTCCCGCCCTGGCGCAGGAAAAGCACGCCGCCAGGCAACCCCCAGACCAGCATGAAAAGGTAGGGGATAAAGACAAGCAAGAAGGCCTTGTCTGAGGCAATGCCCAGGGCCGCCCAAAGCTGGATGGAGGCAAATTCCCGGATTCCAGTGCCCCCGGGGGTCAGGGGGATGGCACTGATTAAGCCGACCAGCGGGGTGAAGGCGAGGTAGTCCATCAAGGTGACGCTGATGCCCAACGCATGGCCCACGTACCAGGCCACGCCGACAAAGTAGAGTTGAATTAACACGGAGGTGAGCGCGAGTCGCAGTAGCAGACGCGGGTTGGCGCGGCACACGTAAAATGCGTTATATACCCGCTCCACCGTTTCCAGGACCTTGCCTACGAGCTTGATATGATTCCAGCGCCTGATCCATGGAAACGCCTCGAACAAGTGAATGCTAAAGGCGACGACCCCGCCGCTAATTAAAATGGCGCAGACCGTTAATGCCGGCCAGGCATAGACCCGGGAGGCAGGGTGGGTCATAAAGAACTCCCACCGCGCCAGAATCATCACCCCGACGACCAGGGCCAGAACAAACAAGCCGATCACCCGGTCAATGAAGATCGAGGAAATAGCTTCCGTCTTCTTATGGTTTGTCTCGCGTGCCGTGTAATACGCCTTTACCAGATCTCCGCCCGTGGGGCCGATCATGAATGAGTTGAAGAAAAGACCGATAAAGAAGATGGCGTTAACCCGGCGCCAGCCAGGACGCATGTCCTGTGCGTCGAGAATCATTTTCCAGCGGAGCATGCAGAGGAGCAGCGGCGGGAGACACAGGAGAAACCCCCCGAGCAACCAGGGCCACTCCCCGGCAGTGGAGTGCAGGGTCACCTGCAGTTGCTGCAGGTCCATCTTCCTGAAAATCAGAACCAGCACGGCAATGGCAATACCGAGTTTCAGGAGGGTGGAGAGTGTCTGGCGTGCCTTGCTCATGTCTGGTTCAGGATGTCGTTCAGCGTCTGATCAAGCGGAATGAGGGGGGCCCAGCCGGTATCAGTGCGGATGCGATGGGTGTCGAGGACGGGATTTTCGTCAGCGGGACGGTAGAACGCGGGATCCTGGCTGATGACCGGGCTCACTTTCGCCAGTTCACAGAGGCGGGCAAGCACATCGCCTACCCTGACTTCACGCCCGGAGGCGATATTGTAGGCCTGGCCGGCGCTCCCTTTCTCAATCAGGAGCCGGTAGGCGCGGACAATGTCACGCACATCGGTGAAGTCGCGGCGATTTTCAAGATTGCCGACCTTGATGGCCGGGGCGGCCCCGGCGCGGATGGCGGCCACCTGCTGTCCAAAAGAGGCGATGGCAAATTGGGGGGATTGCCCCGGCCCGATGTGGTTGTGCGGGCGGGCGACCATGACCGTCATGCCGTATTGCTTGGCGTAGAGGCGGCAGACCTGATCCGCTGCGGCTTTGGAGATGGAGTAGAAGGTGTCCGGACTGAGCGGATCGTCTTCATGAATCGGAGCGGAGCGGGTGTGCATGCCATATACATGGGAGGAGGAAACAAAAAGAATACGGGCCGCGGGGGCCGTTTTCCGGAAGGCCTCAAGCACATGGATGGTGCCGGCCAGATTGACATCCATGATTTTGACCGGAGAGACGATGCCGGAGGGGACAAAGGCCCAGCCCGCCAGATGGATGCAGGCCTCCGGCCTGGTTTCCGCCACCACGTCGTTCAGGGCGTCGGCCTCCGTGATGTTGGCTGAAATAAACGTAGCGGGCGTAAGCCAGGCGGGCGGACTCCCGATGTCCAGCCCCGTCACCTGATGGCCATGGGTGGCCAGCTCGTTAATTAAATGCCTGCCGACAAATCCGCAGGCTCCCGTTACTAATATATTCATACCGTGACTCTCACTCTTTAACGGCTCACCTCTTACGCCTTGCATCTCACCTCTTACGCCTTGCATCTCACGTCTGTTCCCAGGCGGCCCGGATTATTTTCAGGCCTGCCACGATGTCGTTGGCGGCCACCATGGGGGACGGTTCGAGGACGCGGAGTATATCATCCTGCGCGACCTCTTTGAATAATTCAAATTTGGTGGTTCCCGCGGGCGGCATCAGGTGATCGGTGGCGGGCGGGCAGACGTCATGGATATGCATTCCGGCCAGCCAGGGGCGCAGGCGTTTCGCCCAGCGGGCGTGGTTGATCAGCCCGAGGTTTTCCCTGATCTGGCCATGCCCCATATCGAGCCAGCATTTGAGCCGGGGAGAATTGAAGTGAGCGAGGAGCTGTTCCGTTTCGACCTCGGTGGGGATCGCCTCCCAGGTGGGCAGGATTTCAAAAGCCAGCGTGCATCCGGTTTCCTCAAGCAACGGCAGTAACCGTTCAATGCCGGCGTAAAGATGGGAAAGCTGCGCGGGCGCCGCCTTCTCACGGGCCACGATCAGCTGCATGCGTGCCTTATCGTACTCCGCATCGAATTGCCGCCCGGCCGCCACCCATTCGACCAGCTGCGGGGAGCGCATCTTCATCTCCACATTGCCGGCGTGCGCCACTACCACCCGGGCTCCGAGTTCAGCGGCAAAACGGATCGTATTTTCGAGATAATGCAGGGCATTGGCCCGGATGGCAGGATCAGAAGAGGCCAGGGTAAAGGGTTCCGGTGAAGGGTAGGGGACGGGGGGGAGCGGGCAGTAGGCGTGGAGACTGTCGACCTTCACCCGGCCGGCCGTCACCATCTGCCGCACGCCGGGGACGAGATTGGGCGTGAGATCAAAGCCCAGCTCCACATGATCGAGCCCGAGGCTGAGAATTTCCTCAAGCATCGTCTCGCCGGTCTCATGCCGGCGGGCATTCCAACGGGTTGTCAGGCTGAAGATCATGGGTTTAAAGAAAGAAAGCTCCCTGAATTGGAAATCCAGAGAGCTTTCGGAGATTCAGCAGTTGAATCAAGTGATATTGTACGCCGCGCGAGCGCGGGCACGGGCGGCCTTGCGGCGTTTCTGCTCGCTGGGCTTCTCGAAGTATCGGTTGGCACGGATATCCTTCATGATGCCTTCCTTGTCCATGATCTTCTTCAGGCGCCGCAGAGCTTTGTCAACGGTTTCGCCGCGTCTAATTTTGACTTGAGCCACGTGTAATGTCACCTTCCCTTCGTGATCCGGATCCTGATTTAGCTGATCCTTGAATCAAACAGGCGCATGGTATAAGCGAGATCGGCGCAAAACTCAAGGAATTCTTTCAGTTGCAAAGGGCGAGCAGTACACCGGCGACCACCGCAGACCCGATGACGCCCGCCACATTCGGGCCCATGGCGTGCATCAGGAGAAAGTTGTGAGGGTTGGCTTCCAGCCCCAGTTTGTTGGAAACCCGGGCCGCCATGGGGACTGCCGAGACGCCTGCTGATCCGATGAGCGGGTTGATTTTATCTTGGCTGAAGTGATTCATTAGTTTAGCTAGCAAAATGCCCCCCGCGGTCCCGACGCAAAAGGCAACGAGGCCCAGGGCCAGGACGCCCAGGGTTTCAACGGTAAGAAATCTTGAAGCGGCCAGTTTTGATCCCACAGCCAGGCCCAGCATGATGGTGACAATATTGATCAAAGCGTTTTGTGCGGTATCCGATAGTCGCTCCACCACGCCGCACTCCCTGATCAGGTTCCCGAACATCAGCATGCCGATCAAAGGGGTGGCGGAGGGCAACAGCAGGATGCACAGGAGCAAGGTCATGATAGGGAAAATGATCCGCTCCGCCTGTGAAACATGGCGCAGTTGCTTCATTTCAATGGCACGTTCTTGCGGTGTGGTCAGGAATCGCATGATGGGGGGCTGGATGATGGGGATCAGCGCCATGTAGGAATATGCCGCCACCGCCACCGCCCCTAGCAGATTCGGGGAGAGTCTGGACGAGAGGAAGATGGCTGTAGGCCCGTCAGCCCCGCCGATAATCCCGATGGCGGCGGCATCCTGGAGGCTGAAGTCAATCAGGCCTCCTGAAAAGCGGGTCAATGCCACGGCGCCGATCAGGGAAAAGAAGATGCCGAGTTGAGCCGCGCCGCCGAGCAGGGCCGTTTTGGGGTTGGCAAGCAGTGGACCAAAGTCAGTCATCGCCCCCACCCCCATAAAAATCAATAACGGGAAGATGCCGGTTTGAATGCCCCCGGTATAAAAGTAATAAAGGAGCCCGCCCGGTTGCCCGGCAAGCCCGGCCTCCGCCATGCCGGCGATGGGGATATTGGCAAGGATGGCGCCAAACCCGATAGGCAGGAGCAGCAACGGTTCGAATTGTCTGGCAATGGCCAGATAAACAAGGAGGAGCCCCACAAGGATCATGACGGCTTGTCCCACGCCTTCAGGGAGAATCGTGCGTTTTGGTGCGTCCCCGCTAACGGCTGTGGCAGCGGACTGTAATTGGGCCTCTTGTGCGTCGGCTGCCTTTTCATTGAGTGTTTTCGGGGTGATGAAGCGGTATACCCCTGTTTCATGCCAGAGTTTCTGGAGCCCGGCGCTAACGGATAATGTTTTCCCGGTATGAGGGGATGGGGCCGGGACCGAAGGGGTGTCTGCCCGGGACAGCCCTGCCAGGCCGAGGAGGATGAGGAACGCGAGGAGGGAAAGAGTTTTCATGGTGGAATCCCGTGTGTGACAGGGTTAGTTGATGGTGGCCAGTGGTTGCCCGGATTTTACCTGCTGGCCCACCGTGACGTGAATGGCCGAAAGGGTACCCTCTAGCGGAGCGCGCACCTCTATCTCCATTTTCATGGCTTCTAACTTGCAGACAACCTGTCCGGGTTGAATGGCGTGGCCTACCGCGGCCATGAGCTTAATGACTTTTGCGTTCATGGGAGACGGAATGGTGGTTGAATCAGCTGACTCGTGGGGACTCGGCGGGGGCAGCCCCTCCATTCCTTCAGTCACCGAGACATCGTAGCTTTTCCCATTGATGATGGCAGCCTGGCCTTTGATTTGAACCGAATAAATTTTGTCATTCACCTTCACCGTATAGCCGCTGGGGGTGGGGGGCGGAATTTGCGGAGCAGGCGCAGGGGAGTGCTTCCGGATGCCCAGTTCGCCTTTGCCTTTGAGAAATGCGATGCCTTTCTCCTGGCAGGTGGCCGCGATGAAAATGGTTTCGTCCGTGAAATCAGTGAGCCCGTTTTCGGTCAGCATGGTTTTCGCGGCGGCGATTCCTTTTTTCGGATTGCGATCATTCAGGTCAAGGGGGTGTTCGGTGGTTGGCGTGAGTTGGAGTTGCTCGGAGGCAAGCTTGACGATCTCAGGATCAGCCGGCACGGGTGTTTTGCCGAAATAGCCGAGCACCATTTTTCCATATCCCTCGGCGATTTTTTTCCAGGATCCAAACATGACGTTATTAAATGCCTGTTGGAAGTAGAACTGGGAGACGGGCGTCACAGATGTGCCGTATCCGCCACGACGGACGACTTCCCCCATGGCCCGGATGCAGTCCATATATTTGTCCATTTGGTGGTTGTCGCGCAACATCTGGGTGTTGGCTGTGAGCGCGCCACCCGGCATGGGCGCCCAGGGAATCAGGGGTTCGACTGCCTTGGCTTCAGGCGGCATGAAATAGCCGGCCAGGCATTCGCCCAGGACTTTCTCGGCAACCAGCACCTTGTCGATATCCACATCCAGTTCAAAGTCGGTTCCCCGCAGGGCATGCCAGAGCGTGGCGATATCGGGTTGGCAGGTGCCTCCCGAGATAGGGGCCATGGAGAGGTCCACTTGATCGGCCCCCGCCTCAATGGCGGCTTTGTAGCAGAGCGTCCCGCACCCCGCCGTTTCATGGGTGTGAAAGACGAGCTTGGTATCGCCGGGCAGGAGGCGTCTTGCCATCCGGATGGTCTCATGTACTTTGAAGGGAGTGGCTGTGCCGGAGGCATCTTTAAAGCAAACGCTGTTGAACGGGATGCCCGCCTTTAATATTTGTTCCAGGCAATTCCGGTAAAACTCCACCGTATGGGCGCCTGTACACCCGGGCGGCAATTCCATCAGGGTAATCACAATCTCATGGTTCATCCCGGCCTCGTGAATACATTGCCCGGAATAGATCAGATTATTCACGTCATTGAGGGCGTCAAAATTGCGGATGGTGGTGACCCCGTGCTTTTTAAAGAGTTTGGCGTGAAGCTTCACGATGTCGCGGGGCTGGGAATCCAGCCCCACCACATTGATGCCCCGGGCCAGCGTTTGCAGTTCGGCATCAGGACCAACGGTCTGCCGGAAGCGATCCATCATGTCAAAGGCATTTTCCTGACAGTAAAAGAAGAGCGACTGGAAGGTGGCGCCGCCTCCCGATTCGAAATGGGTCATTCCCGCCTCACGACAGGCTTTGATCGCCGGAATGAAATCATCGGTCAATACGCGCGCTCCGAAGGCGGACTGGAATCCGTCGCGGAAGGTGGTGTTCATTACGTGGATGGTTTTACGGGACATGTTATGACTTCCTTTGTTTGGCGGTAAGCGCCGCCAGTATGATGGCAATGTCTTGTTCGGGATCAGGCTCCACGGTCGCCTCAAGTGCGATTTCCCG
>JBIKMI010000131.1:0-7657 GCA_044359285.1 Kiritimatiellia bacterium | reverse complement strand
GCCATGTTTCCCCATCCTTTTTTTCAGGACCAGATCGAGCGCCCGCCGCACATGATCCAGCACAGAATCCTGACGGGTTGAACGCAACGGGAAGAAGCCCATCCCGTGCTTGCCTTCGGGCAGCGGCAGAAGGGGTACCTCGGCATCCAGATAGGGAACAGTCTCGTCGAGCAGGGTTTCATCACCCGTCATCCGGATATATTCCGCCACCGCCCAACCGAGCCATAACAGGTTGTCACAGGCATGCGAGCGACTGGAAAAACTGGTGCGACCATCCTGCTGCAGGAAGAACCAGTGAACCGTGTCGCCCTCCACAAACTGCTGGGCGGTATGCAGCAGGATCTGACGTCGGGCCAGGGCCGGCTCGACCCAGATCAGGTTCACGGCGTCCTGGAGTTGATCACGGAATCCGAATGCGCCACTGGCCTGGTAGAATCCTTTTCTCGCCCAGAGGCGCTCGGCGAGCGCCTGGTAGCGCAGCCAGAACAGATACCCGTCCACGGCCGGATCCGAGGTCGCCACCTCCAGCGTCCCCATAAACCGGGTCCACCAGCGGCGTGTCGCGTCGAGCTGACGGGCCGCATGCCCGGCCTCCTGATAGCGCGCGATGAGCTGTTCCGCCTCCGCCTGCGTTCCCGTCTGCCCCAGCACCACCACCACCTCACGCTCGGCATGTGGAGGAATCTCGACAGCCAGCCGGAAGGCAGCCACCGCCTGCCGGTCATGATCCGCCGCCGTCGATCCCGGGCCGCCTTCCACCCAGGCCGGATGCGCCACCGTCCGCCCCGGTCCGAAGAATTCACCCCGCCGGGTCGTACTCGCCTCGGGCTTGAGCGACACCGCCACAAAGGCGGGGCCGGTACGGAAGGTATTGCGTGGATTTTCAAACAGCCACCCATGCCCCACCGGCGCAGGACGGCGCAGCAATGTCCCTGAATGTTCCGGCTGGGCCGCCAGCGTGATCTGGAAATACGGGGCACAATAGAAGCGCCGGACCCGGTCGCCCTCATTCCGGAGCTTCAGACAATAGACGCCGACCGGCTCGTCGGGCGGCACAAAGACCGTCAATTCACTGGCCAACGTCCCCTGCCGCATATGGAACACCGCCGTGCCATCCGTCCGGAACTCCGTCTCATACACCGCTCCGGGCGCCCGTATCGGCTCGAAGGTCGGGGAGACCCATTGCTTCTCATCACGGTCGTAGAGATAGATCGCTTCGCCCGGGACCTCACGGGTGGTCGTATCGGCCCAGTCCGGGGTCAGCCGGTTCTGCTGCGAATTCACACTGGCCGAGGAGTGCAGGCCCCGCTGGGTTACCGCCATCACATGGCCCAACGCATTGGCCATGGTGTGATCAAAGGGTCGGGGCGTAAAAGGTGTGAGCACCCGCATCACCCGGCCGCCCTCCTCAAAGCGGGTATAGGGGTGCGCCTCATCCCGGGGCGGGCGGCCATGACCGATGAGTAGCCCCTGGGCAGACGTACTGACCGCCGGCGTGGCGGGACGCCCCGCCCCACCTGGAACCAGCCCGGCAGGTGGACAGCTGGCTTTGAGCATGGCTTCGACGGCCTGGAGTGAAGCGGCACAGCCGACCCACAGGCGCACCGTTGCTTCCCCGCCGGCGGGGAGCTCCAACCGCAACGCCAGACTCGCCATTCCATCAAACATGGGGCAGGCGGACAGCGCTTCGGGGGGGCGCCACTTCATTTCACGCAAGGCTTCCGGCGCCCATATCGAACCGGCCCGCCCGATAAATTCCACCCGCGCCACATGGATCCCAGCCGGGGCACGGTCCGCTGCCAGGAACCCGGCCAGTTTGCTGGTATGATGCAACGCCACCACCGCATTCAATCCGGGAACATACGACATTTCCGGGAACAGGCGGTTATACTGGGTATGCCCGCGATCGGCATCCGGACTGTTCAACGACCACTCAACATAGGGAACCAGACAGACGGAACGGGCCTTCGGGCCGGGGTTACGGACCGTTACGGTCCAGGCCTCCAGCGGCAGAGTCTCATCCGGCAGCGTGACGACCATCTCCGTTTCCAGTCCATGCTGGCGATGGCGGAACCGGAGGTCATCTCCCTCATCAAACACCTCCGGTTGCGGCCCGAGCTCAGCCGGGAAGTTACCCAGCACCGGCCAGACCTGATGATATCCGGCCCCGTCGGCCTGATCCTCCACTAAAAATAAAATCCGGCCGGCGGGATCGCGCCCTTCATAGGAGCGCCGGTGGACATCTGCCCGTTGGGGAAGATACCCCGCACAGGGCGCGCCGTCGGGTTGCAGGGAAAAGATATAAACGTTGTTGCTCAACTCAGGAATGGCGGGAGGCAGCTCACCCCGTTTTCGCAAAATACGGAATCCGGTCGCGAGCGCCACCACGGCCATCAGCATCAGGCCTGCCACAACCGCCCCGCTGAGCGGCGATTGCGCCCAGAGTTTCTCAATCCAGGGGGTAGTGGTTAACTGCAGGGACTTGGACTGGTCCCAGACCTGATTCCAGGCCGCGCCGGCAGGAATATAAAAGGGGAGTAACAGCGGGGCCCAGGTGGTGAACCGCTTGATCCCCTCGGGGATGAACCGGGCGGCGGCATGGGGACCCAGGAAGCGGGCCACCCGCTCATCCAATCGATCCATGCCGAGGAAGCTGAGATTCACCAGCGTCGCCACCCGCAGGCCCATGTGATCCAGCCAGATCAATACCCGAAAGGCATCATAGGCCAGAACCCACGTGAATAGCTTCAGACTCCAGCTCTCAAAGGCGGCCCCATTCAGCAAACCGGTTTGCGCCACACAAAAGAAGGTCCGGATGGCGCCATCCTGATTATACCAGGTGGGGACCGACATCTGCCGCAGGAAGGTAAAAATAATAGGGGCCATCCACAACCCCCAGCGCAGGACAAAGATGGTGCCATCCGCCAGTTCAGCCAGACCATCACGTGAGGCCATGCGCCGGACCGGCGCCCACTCGCGCTGAAACAAAGCCATCAGGAAGGAGCGGTTGATCGCAAATAGCCAGGCGGCCACCCCCCAGGAGATCACTCCGGCCAGGGCCTCGTTCCATAACAACCGGGCCCCGCCCGCATAGTCGCCCAGACTGAGGAAACCCCACCGGCTCAAGAGCGGATACACATCGTACGGGGCGGACGGCATGCCGTAACCACAATACAACGCCAGCTTGGCGGCCACCACCGGGGTCTGCACCGCATCGAAATAAAAGCCCAGCGCCGCCCCGATCAACCCGCCCAGCACCGCCTCGACGCCATACAGCCTCAGGCCGGCCATGCCCCCGCGTCCGACGGCCGCATAGAAGGCATCACTCACAAAACTCATGCCGGCATAAATCACGACCCCCGCCACAAACCCCAGACCGGCCCGGTCCGGCAGGCTCAGCTCAATAAACTGGTGACTCCAGGCCCACGAAATAAACAGGCCGGCCACCACCCCGCGCAACATCAAGGCGGGTCGGCAGTAATTCCGGCATAAGCGCCGGACAAACGAGGGGCTCCCGTCAAAGCTCTCGATGAGCGTCTTGATGAGCGGAAACAGCAGCGCCCCGAGACCGGCCCAGGCCAACAGGGGGGCCGCGCCATAGGCCTGCTGCCAGAGTGACGAGGCGGCCACCAGTTGGCTCAGGTGCAGGATCCCCAGAAACCATCCACTGAAAACCAATCCATTGAAAAACCCCTTTTGGGCATACCCCAGCAGGGCGGGCCCTTTCAACTTCCGGCGATGCATGGCATCCAGCAGCATTCCCGTCAACAGATACGCCTCGCCCCATAACAAGCCCTGGGAAAGCATGGCGGCCACAATAGACACCAGCGGCTGCATCCACAAAGGAAGGTCATACAACCCTGACCCCATGTCCGCAATCAGGGGGGAAGCGGCAACGGCCCACGCGGAGACCACCAGCACCCGGGTGACGCGCGCGCCCCACAGGCGGACCCACCACCCCGCCCCGTTCGCCCGGCGCCGGCAGGCCAGGCCCGACAGCAGGTTGAACACCATCAGGGTGACCATGCGGGCGATCAGGATCCGGACTTCCACTCCGCCCCATGTCCCGGGCAAGACCAGCGAGCCCGCCTGCAACATCAGGTCGCGATTAGGCAGCAACAGCAGTACCCCGAAGAGAAAGGGGATTAAGATCAGCCGCAAGCCCATCACGGCATCCACCGGGTGCTGGGTCGTCAGCAGACGACGCACATTGGCCCCGTGATACATCACCCAGAAGAGCACGGCACTCAAGCGGGTGATCTGGCCCAGCCCGCTCCAGTGCGGAACGGCCGTCCAGATCGCCACATCGCCTGCCGTCAGCGTCAATATCCCGGGAATCAAGGCATGCTGAAACGTCTCCCAAACCGTAGGGGCACGCCGGGCCCAGAGCCGGGTGAACAGCGCCGCCATCCAGGCGCCCGCCAGGGCCACCGCCATCGGCGTCCAGGGAGAGCGGCCCGGCCCCGTATTCGCCGTCGCAAAAATGGCACATACCGAGCCCGCGGCCAATACCAGGGCGAACCCGAAAACGAGATCACGCAGCCAGCCTCGGGTCGGCCCACCGGCCGGAAACCGGCGCGCGGTCAGCCCCGTGAGGGCGGCCGCCAGAAATGCCGCCGCCAATAAGCCAAACCAGCGCCCCCAGGGACTGGCCAGGGCCAGCCGCCAGGGAGCCCAGGCCACCAGCTCCGCATTCATCATGAGAGTGCCGGCCAGCGGCTCCGCTCCGCCGGGATGAGCCACCACCAGAACCGTTTCCTGCCAGGATCCGATACGGGCGGCATCCAATAGCAATTCACCCTGTCCCTGTCGCGCGCGCAACACCAGGGGAAGGGTCTGACTCCCGGAGGCGCCCTTGATTTCCCAGCTGACACGCAGCGGGATCGGAGCCTCTGCGGCGAGGACATACGTGTAGCGCAGCGCATGCACCCTGTCAGGAAGCCCGTCTGCTTCAGTATACTTGGCCCAGATCCCCGCCGCCGCACCCGGGGGCAGGCTAAATCGCAACTGCCAGGCTTGATTGGATTGAGCGAGCGAGGCGACTGCCCCGGCCATCTGGAAAACCCCCTGCCGGGAAGCCTGACTCAGCGCCCCTTCCACCTCAAGGGTGAACGCGACGGATAAAAAGAGTTTGAACAGAAGCCCACGAAGAGCGCGAAGAGGAATTTTTTTACCCGCCTCCGGCGGAACCCCCTCACCCCTTCGCGGTCTTTGCGTGCTTCTGTTCAAAAGGTATTTTCCCCTCGTCATGTTGAGTCAAACAACCTTGATCTAAGTTGGGAGGCTCTACATAAGCCCGAAAAAACGGCGGATTCGCATGGTCAGCATTGAATGAGTGTCCGGCGCCGGTATTCCCGGCGAGGCGGTGGCCAACAGGGCATGGCGCTCGGCCGCACGCTTTTCGAGCACCCCCGCCAGTTTAACCGCCAGTTCGGCATTGGCCTGCAACAGGCTGGCAAAGGCCTGCTTCGACACGCGGATCACCTCGACATCCCCATCCGCCACCACCGTGGCCGCACGCGGCTCACCGGTCAAGAGGGACATTTCACCCAAAAACTGGCCACTGGTCAGGCGGGCCACTTCCGTCGTGTTCCCGTCCGCTCCGCGGAACGAGACCCGCACGGCACCCGACCGGATCACATAAAAAGAGTCACCGGCATCGCCCTGATGGCAAAGGGCTTCACCGGTGGCATAGGGGACTGCCGACACGGCCGACACCAGCTGCTCGCACTCGGCGTCAGACAGGGACTGAAACAACTCCACGCGCTTGATCAGCTCCCGTGTCACGTTCCGGCTGGCCTCCTGGGCGCAGCGCTCGCTGGTGAGCCGGTTGCTCACCCGCACATCCTGGATGGGATAGGGAATGCCAATCCCCTCGCGCTTGAAGACATACCAGAGCCGGTCCATGACCGTACTCTGAACGGGATCCATCCGCGAATAATCCGCGATGAAAAACTTGATGGTGAAGTTCATTGAAAAATCGCCATACCCGGTCAGATAGACCATGGGAAGCGGATCCTGCAACACCTCGGGGACATCCGCCAACACGCTGAGGATGGCGCTCCGCACCGCGTTGGGCGGACTCTCATAATCCACTCCGATCGGCAGATAACAGCCATGGTGGGTCGTGGGCCGGGAATAATTGACAATCGCGTCACGGGCAATGGAGGCATTGGGGATGATGATGTAATCTTCGGCCTTGGTGCGCAACCGTGTCGCACGCCAGGTCGTATCCACCACCCGCCCCGTGTTGCCGCTGATCGTCACCCAGTCCCCCAATTGAAATGGCCGCTCGGTATTCAGCGCCAGCCCGGCAATCAGGTTGCCCAGCGTATCCTGGGTGGCATTCCCGACGATGTAACCGACCACCAGGGAGGACATGGCAAAGATATTGAGATTCACCCCGGGGAAAAAGCTGCGGATGATCAGGATCAACGCCAGTAGCGACAAGAGCCAGCGCCCGATATCCCGCAGCAAAATCGGGACTTGGGGACGTTTGCGCCACTCCGCCATCAGGTCAAAAAGAACCCCGTCCACCGTCTTCAGCCCGAGTGAGATCCCGAAGAAAATCGCCGCGGCCAGCATCCCATCCAGCACCCAGGGGCTACACAGGCTGAGCACCGGCCCCATGAACAACAGCAGGAGCAATACCAGCACCAGGAGATTGAGCGGGACACTGATGCTGCGGAGAAGACGATGCCGGATCCAGAACCGTTGCGCCAGTGTAAACCCCGCATAGGCCACGACCAGCAAACCCATCCGGGCCAGGAGATGGACGGACTCCATACGCCCCCCCTCCTGCATCACCGTCCATAGTGCTAATCCCATCGTAACGTCTCCATCGTGAAAGAGGGCCGTTCTAACGGGAAAGGTTATTTGTTGAATTTCTCAACCGCCGCATTCACCTTGGCACCACCGGGCACTTCCATGGCCGGAGCGCCCTCCTTGGCCGGAGCCGCCTTGGCGTCCGCCTTGCCGCCGGCGGCAATCAGGGCGTCCAGCTTGGTCTGGACCAGTGCGGACACCGTCATCAGGTCAGACTCCAGCCGGATCTGATCCTTGGACTTGCCGGCTTTCTTACTGAACTCCCTCTCATCCTTTTTAGCCTGCAGGTCTTCCGCCTTGGTCAGCGCGTCGGAGGCTTTCTCCTGTGAAGAATATTTCATCGCACTCATGATGGTGCGGGCACTGAGCTTATTGCCGACATAGGGGGATTTCTTGTTAAAGTCATCTTCCCGCCACTCCTTGCCGGCCTCGGCGATGGCCTTGGGCAGATACTTCTGTTCAAGCTTGATGGCGGCTTCAAGAGCCTTGAATTCCGCTGTCGACATCACCTGTATGACAGCACGCTTGTCGAGCCCCTTGACCTTGACTAAATAAAAGTCTTCACCCGCACCTGCGGTCAATGCCGCCAACCCCGCCAGCCACACGCCCATCACCCAGCTCATTGTTCGCATAACGACTCCCTTTTGAGTTTGAAAAATAAAGTCTGATAATAACCACGCTCCTCTTCCAACACAAGGGGATTATGCCGGCCCTGCCGGGATTGGCAGGGCATATTCACGAACAACTGCAAATCCTTGTCAATATGGCCATTCTGAGAACTAAGGTTAACCCGATAATGGAAAACAAAACCAGGAATTTTGAACAGAAGCTC
>JBIKMI010000130.1:0-7663 GCA_044359285.1 Kiritimatiellia bacterium | reverse complement strand
TCTTCCTTCGCGGTCTTCGCGTGCTTCTGTTCAAAATCTTCTCTTCTCCTTGCAGGACTAAAGAGTGATTGCCTTTGCACTACAGAGAGTTACAACTCGTGTGAATATGCCCTGGCAGAAGATGGGGCGCTGGTATTTTCCATTGCCCTTCCCTGGCGGAGATGGCACCATCTCAAACAGGTGTATATTAAATTATAAACAGGAGGCGACTCATGGATAATGTTACAGGAATGGATGCTCAGAAAAAGTCACCGGTACAGGGAATTATGGATGCGGCGAAGCAGGTCATTATGGACCCCGTCGGATTTTATCGCGGCATGGCCAAAAGCGGCGGGTTCGGTGAGCCTCTGGTTTTTGCCGTGGTGCTGGGAGTGGTCACCGGGATCGTTCAGGCTGTGATCGGTCTGGTGCACCTTGGCCCGGCCGTCTCTGCGTTCATGGCGCTGGCTTCAATTATTGTGGTGCCTGTTATGGTTTTGATTTTCGGGTTTGTCGGGGCGGCGATTGTGTTTGTGATCTGGAAGCTGATGGGCTCCAATGAGTCCTATGAAACCGCCTATCGCTGCGGGGCCTATGCCTCGGCCATCTCACCCATTACCGCCGTTGCCTCGCTCATTCCCGTTGTGGGGAGTCTGGTCGGCCTGGGGTGGATGACCTATCTGCTGGTAATGGCCAGTATCGAGGTTCATAAAATCCCGGCCAAGAAAGCATGGCTCGTGTTCGGGATCATTGCGGCCCTCTTTGCCCTTATGTCGCTGGGTGCCCAGGCGGGTGCGCGTAAGGCGCAGCGGGGAATGGCCGACTTCCAGAAGGAAATGGGCATGACGCCCGGCAAGGAAATGACCCCGGAAGAAGCCGGGAAGGCCGCGGCGACCTTCATGAAGGCCATGCAGGAGCAGGCCGCAAAGCAGCAGGCCAAAGAGGAATAAGCGATTGCTCTGCAGTCGATGACCGTTCATGACGGCCCTCTCTCTACTGGTTGAGGGGGCTTCGTTTCAGATTTATACGAGCGGAACTGCCGTGTAAGAATATATATTGACATATCGTAATATCTGGATATATTGATTCGCAGTTAAACCGTGGAAGGAGGCGCAGAATGAAGTTAAGGCCGTTAATCGTTATACTGGGAGTGGTCGTGGGGGGAGCTGGGCTGGTGGCTGAAGAAGCGCAGCCGGGGGTGACGCTGGAGCGGTGTATCCAGGCGGCGCTGGAGGCCAGTCCGGATATCCAATCGGCCCAGGCGCGTCTGGACGCCACCGTGGCCTCGGTCAAAGAGGTTTCCTCGGCGTATTATCCGCAAGTGGGGCTTTCGGGCGGCTGGGCGCGGACCGATAATCCCTCGCAGGCGTTCTTTATGTCCTTGAATCAGCGCCAGGCGTCGCTACAGGGTGATTTCAATCGTCCCGCTGATACGGAGAATGTGCGAGGGAGTGTGATGGCGCAATGGCTCCTGTTTGATAGTGGTCGGCGTGAGGCGGACCGGCGGGCGGCGAAACAGGGGGCGGTCGGGTCGGAATTCATGTTGGAAGCGGTCCGGAACGATCTCGTGTTCCAAATTACCCGGGCCTATTACGGGATCCTGCAGGTTCGCGCCTTTATCAGTGTCCAGGAAGAGGCGGTAAAAAGCATGTCTGAAAGTCTCCGGATTGCTACCGAACGGCATCTGGCTGGCAGTGCCCTCAAGACCGATGTGTTGAATCTGGACGTCCAGCTTTCCCAGGCGCGGGAAGAGCTGATTCGGGCGAAAAATGCGCTTCAACTCGGGGTGGCGTCCCTGAATACCGCCATCGGGCAGAAACTGGTGGGGCCGGCTGATATCGCCGGGCTGAAGGGGCGCGAAATCGCGGCGGTGTCGACGAATGGGGTGAGTGGCGGCGTGGAAGCGCGCCCTGAATTCCGCGCCTTCAACTCCCGCGTCAAGGCGACGGAGGCGCTGGTGATCCGTGCCCGCCGTGAATATCTGCCGGTGGTAAAGGGGTTTGGTTCCGTCGATTGGGATAGCGAGACCCTGGGCGGTTTTGAGCAAAGTTATATGGTGGGGGCGGCTGTGGAGCTGAATATTTTTGATGGACAGCGGAATCGCTCAGGGCTGGCGCGCGCCAAGGCCGCCGCCGCAGAAGTCCAGGCTCAGGCAGAAAAAATCAAGCTGGCCCTGGAATTGGATCTGACCCAGGCGCGCCTGAATGAGCAGGAAGCCCGTGAGCGTCTGGAGGTCGCCGCCAAAAGTCTGGCCAGTGCAGAAGAGGCATTGAGGATTACTCAGGAGCGCTACCAGCAGGGGGCCGCCATGGTGACCGAGTTGCTCACGGCCCGGACAGGGCTGACCGCAACCAAAATGCGGCAGGTGGCGGCACAATATGATTGTCTGATTGCCGGGGCCAATGTTGAACGGGCGCTAGGGCGGAAGTAGAGTGATTCGTTATTAGTTTACGGTTATGTGGAGGAGCGAACGATGAATATCATGAAAAATGAGCGAGTGGCGAATGTGATCAAAACAGTATGGCGTCCGGTGGCCGGGTTGCTGGGGCTCGTCGCCCTGGTGGTCTGGTCGGGCGGTTTATTGGAGTCCAAAGTGGGCCCTGGAAAAGAGGAATACCAGCCCGGTGTCCCGGTACCCAAAGGAGCTGAACTCCTGACCGTTAAACATGTGATGACGCCATCGCAGGTCGAGCTGGTCGGAACGGCCGCTGCGGAGCGGATGGTCAACTTGAGCGCCCGGCTGCCGGCGACGATCGAATCCATGCGGGTCTCAGCCGGCCAGACAGTGACGAATGGCCAGATCCTCGCCACGCTGGATGCTCGCGATATCCGGGAGCAACTGGGCGCCGTTGAAGCCCAGTTCAGGCAGGCGGAACTGGAATATAACCGGACCCTGAAATTATTTGAGAAAGGCGCCTCCACGGATCAGGCCCGTGTGGCCGCCTTGTCGGCCTTTGAAACCGCGCAAGCCCGCCTTCAGCAGACTCGCGTCATGTTGAGCTATACCGTAATTGTGTCGCCACTGGAGGGCGTGGTGACGGATCGCCGGATGGAAGCGGGCGATCTGGCCGCACCCGGGCAGGTCATGCTGACTGTCTACGATCCCCGTCAGATGCGGTTGAATGTGCCTGTGCCCGGCCGGCTCCTGCAGAAGTTTGCGCTCACTCAAGCGGTCGACGTGCGGTTGGATGATGTGGCCGCCGTCATCACCGGGTCGGTCTGTGAAATCGTCAGTGAAATCGATCCCCTGAGCCGGACGCAGTTGGTGAAAGTGCATCTCCCGCAGAGCGGAAGCCCCATCCTGCCGGGGAGTTATGGGCGGATCAAAGTCGAGGGCGAGGCCCATGCCTCGGTGTGGATCCCGCCCACGGCACTCACCCGTGTCGGACAACAGGAATGGGTCCAGGTCGTGGTGGACGGCCGGGCCCTCCGGCGCGTGGTGCGCACGGGCCTGACGCAAGGGGGACAGATTGAGGTGTTGTCGGGCTTGTCCGACGGGGAAGTCATTTTGCTCGAGCCGGTAAAGGAGGGCTGATCCATGGACGACAAACTTTCATTTATGGGCCGGATTGTGGACAGTTTCCTGCGTGGCAACCTCGCGGTTCTCCTGATGATCATCAGTTTGGTGGCGGGTGCGGTCGCCTTGCTGGTAACGCCGCGCGAAGAAGATCCCCAGATTGTGGTGCCCCTCGCCGATGTCATGGTGTCCTATCCCGGTGGTTCAGCGGAAGAGGTGGAGCGCCTGGTGGCGTCGCGTCTGGAGCGCCTGCTCTATCAAATTGACGGGGTCGAGTATGTGTACTCCCTGTCACGGCCGGGCATGGCGGTGGTGACGGTCCGGTTCTATGTCGGGCAGGACCGGGAAGCCAGCCTGATCAAACTTTACAACAAGATCTTCCAGAACATCGATAAGACGACGCCCGGGATCGCGGGCTGGGTCGTCAAGCCGGTGGAAATTGACGATGTGCCGATTGTCAATGTGGCGCTCTACAGTGACCGCTACACCGAGCATGAGTTGTACCGGGTGGCGGAAGAGGCGGCCAGCCGGCTGCAGCATATCGAGAACAGTGCGCGGGTCACGATCCATGGCGGCCAGAAGCGCCAGATCCAGGTCAGTCTGGATCCGGAACGGCTGGCCGCCTATCAGCTTTCACCCATGGAGATCGCCGGCGCCTTGAAAGTGGCCAATGCCCAGACCGTGGCGGGCGCCTTCCAGAAAGCCGACCGGGAAGTCCTGCTGGAGACCGGCCCGTTTCTAACCAGTGCCGATGAAGTCCGTAATCTGATGGTGGGCATGCATGCCGGCCGGCCGGTCTATCTGCGCGATGTGGCTCAGGTTACCGACGGCCCCGAGGAGGCGGTCTCCTACTCGCGGATTGGAATCTGCACCCCCAACCCCCAACAACTAACAACCAACAACATCCCCGCCTCCTTCCCCGCGGTAACGATGGCGGTGGCAAAGAAGAAAGGCAGCAATGCGGTCTGGGTGGCGCACGATGTGGAAAAAATGCTGGTCGCCATGCGGGGAGACATCATTCCGGATGAAGTGCAGGTCCGGATTACCCGTAATACCGGCGAGACGGCGAACGAGAAGGTGACCAATCTGTTGGAAAGCCTGGTGATTGCCGTGATCACCGTGATCGGCTTGATTGCCCTGGCCATGAACTGGCGCGTGGGCCTGATTGTGGTGATTGCGGTGCCCATCACCTACGCCCTGACCCTGGTGGTCAATTACCTGGCGGGGTATACCATCAATCGCGTAACACTGTTTGCGCTGATCCTGGCGCTGGGCCTGTTGGTGGATGACCCGATTGTCGGGGTGGAGAATATCTACCGGCACCTGGCCATGCGCAAGCTGCCGCGGTTGCAGGCGATCTCCGTGGCGATGAATGAGGTGATGCCACCCGTGGTGCTGGCGACGCTGGCGGTGATCGTGGCGTTTTTGCCGATGTTCTTTATCACCGGCATGATGGGGCCCTATATGCGGCCGATGGCCCTGAATGTCCCGCTCGCCATGTTGAGCTCGCTGATCGTGGCCGTGGCCATTACCCCCTGGCTTTCCAACAAGCTGCTTAAGGTGGAAGGCCATGAGCATGATGTCGGTGATGTCCGGCAGACCCTGACCTACCGGGTGTATTCGAAGGTGATGCTGCCGTTGGTGCAGTCCCGCTCGAAGACCTGGGTGCTGGTGGGGATTACCGCGTTTCTGTTTGTCGGCTCGCTCGTGTTGGCCTTGACCGGACTGGTGCCGCTCAAGATGTTGCCCTTCGATAACAAGAATGAATTCCAGATTGTGGTGGATCTGCCCGAGTCGGCCACGCTGGAGCGGACCGATGCGGTGGTGCGGGAGATTGAGAGTCTGCTGCGCACGGTGCCGGAGGTGACAGACTTCACCTCGACGGTCGGGGCGGCGTCACCCATGGATTTCAATGGCCTGGTCCGGCATTATTATCTGCGGCAGGGAGCCAATGTGGCGGATGTGCGCGTCAGCCTGCTGCCCCGCAAGCAGCGCGAGATGGATAGTCATGCCCTGGTGCTCCGGCTCCGGCATGATATCGCGGCTCTGGCTGAACGGACCGGCTCCAGCCTCAAGCTGGTGGAACTCCCGCCCGGTCCGCCAGTGCTGTCCACGCTGGTGGCCGAGGTCTATGGCCGGCCGGATCAGTCGTATGAGGAGCTGATTGCGGCAGGAAAAATCGTAGGCGCACAGATGCGTAAGGAGCCCGGCGTGGTGGATGTGGATGATTCCGTTGAGGCGGCCCAGGATAAATTCTTCTTCCGGGTTGACCGCGATAAGGCGGCTCGCAACGGGATCGCCACGGCGGATATTGTACAAACCCTGCAGATGGCCCTGAGTGGCCTGCCGGCCGGGGCACTGCATGTACCGACCGAGCAGAATGAACTGCCGATCCTGCTCAAGCTGCCGCGCGACAAGCGTTCGGATCTCGCGCGGCTGGCGACCTTGACCGTCAAGGGGCGCGGGGGCGTTGGGGTCCAACTGGGTGAATTGGGCGCCTTTGAAACGACGCAGGCAGATAAATCCATTATGCATAAGAATCAGGAGCGGGTCGTCTTTGTGACGGGCGAGATGGCCGGACGCGGCCCGGCCTATGCGGTGCTGGCCTTGCAGTCCTGGTTCAAGAAACACCCGCTCCCTGCCGGCATCAAAGTCGATTGGGCGGGGGAAGGCGAATGGAAGATCACCGTGGACGTGTTCCGCGATCTGGGTCTGGCCTTTGCGGCGGCCCTGATCGGGATTTATGTGCTGCTGGCCTTTCAGACGGGCTCCTATGTGCTGCCCGGTATCATCATGCTGTCCATCCCGCTGACCATGATCGGTATCATGCCCGGCTTCTGGCTGCTGAATGCGCTGGGCAACAAGCCGGTGGGCGGGTTTGATAACCCGGTGTTCTTCACGGCGACGGCCATGATCGGCATGATTGCGCTGGCCGGCATTGTCGTGCGGAACGGGATCATCCTGGTGGACTTTATCAAGACGTCGGTGGAGCGCGGGGATGCGGTGAAGGATGCAATTCTGGAATCCGGTGCCGTGCGGTTCCGGCCGATCGCCCTGACCGCGGCGGCGGCATTGCTTGGCGCCTGGCCGATTACGCTGGATCCGATTTTCAGCGGCCTGGCCTGGTCTCTGATCTTCGGGTTGTTTGTCTCCACGGTCTTTACCTTGATCGTGATTCCATTGGTTTACTTCTGGCTGGTGGGCGGAAAGAAAGAACCCTCACCCCAACCCTCTCCCCTGAAGGGCGAGGGGGCTTGATCTCTTTTCCCTCTCCCCTTGAGGGAGAGGGCCAGGGTGAGGGGATTATTTTTGCAAGACAGAGAAAGGACTTAACATGACATTCAGACTCATTATCGGTGCGGTGATCGGCGGGGCGGCAGGGTACGCCTTCTACCGGTTTATCGGGTGCTCAACGGGAGCGTGTCCCATCACCTCGAACCCCTGGATCAGTACGGCGTATGGCGTGCTTCTCGGGCTGGTGATTGCGGGCATGAAAAAATAAAGAAAAGGAAGTGAACAATGACAACAGAACAGATTGTGAGAATCGTGGCGGGGATGTTTGTGATGGCGAGTGTGGCCCTGGGCTATTGGGTGCACCCCGGTTGGTTCTGCTTCACGGCCTTTGTCGGCCTGAACCTCTTCCAGTCGGCCTTCACTGGGTTCTGCCCCCTCGAGATCATTCTCAAGAAATGCGGCGTTAAATCCGCCGGTGAAGGATGCGGCTGTAACGGGAAATGCTGAAGAGGTGTGCACACCTGCCGAATTAAACTACCGGCCCAATCAGGCGCAAGCGGCAGCGGAGTTTCGAGCGGAACGTCCGGGGCAAGATTCCCAACCAGCGAATGATTGATATGAGTCCACCGAAGGTGGATGCCCTGCAGTTCCCCGCTGAGTGCTTCCCTGGGCGCATATGAGCTCAGTAGAAGTTTTCAAGGGCCGCACATGAAGGCGAAGCTGAAAGATTTACCACTGGTAAATCTTTCCCGTTTTGCTGTGTGCCTGTGAATAGGCCCTGCTGAAGTCTCATGCGCCCAGTGACAGCAGGGCATATTCACACGAGTTGTAACTCTCTGTAGTGCAAAGGCAATCACTCTTTAGTCCTGCAAGGAGAAGAGAAGATTTTGAACAGAAGCACGCGAAGACCGCGAAGGAAGAAATGGTTTTGCC
>JBIKMI010000129.1:0-7736 GCA_044359285.1 Kiritimatiellia bacterium | reverse complement strand
CCTCTTTGAACGATGGTTTTGGGGTGGAGTTTCCACCGTGCCGACCCCAAAATCGTGCCTTCAAGTGACATGAGTTGATTTCCAAAAGAGAAGATGATGAGCCATGTCAGGAAACCTATTCAATCTACCTGTCCCTGCTCCCCTTCTGACGGTAGACGAATCGCGGGAGCAGACGGAGCGGATCCACGCCTTGCAGCGCAAGGCGCGAACACTGGAAGGCCTGGTGGCCAAGGAGGAAAAGAAGGATGTTTTGCGCGTGCTCCGCAATGCGCAGCGGTTGCTTCAACCATTAGCCGTGGTGAATCCCTATGCCGATGAACTGACGTTCACGACTGATCGAACCCGGACCCGGCGTGACCATGAGAAATACCTGACCTTGATCGACGTGATCGCGTTGCTCCACCAGCACCAGCGGACGATCGAGACACGGGAGGTCTCCGGTCGACCGGTGCCTTACATCCGGGCAACGCTGGACGACATCGCCCTGGCGAACCGGCTGGCGCCGGAACTGCTGGGCCGGTCTCTGGATGAATTACCGCCGCAGACGCGGCGGGTGTACGAGACCATCAAGGCCATCGTGCGCGAACGGTGTGACGGCGAGAAGATCGAACAGCGGATCGCCTTCTTCAGTCGCCGGGAGATCCGGGGCCGGCTCGGCTGGGGGATTACCCAGATCCGCGCGCACTTGGAGCGGCTGCAGGAACTCGAATACATCGAGACCCGGTTCGGGCGACTGGGGAGCGCCTTCCAGTATGAACTCGTAACCGACTGCCGGGAAACCGCCGACAAGGCGCATATCGGGCTACTCGATGTGGAAAAGTTACGACTACGGCAGTCAACCTGTCGGGAAAATGAGCCACCTGTCGGGGGGTGTCGGAATGACGACCGACAGGTTTAAAGCGTTGGCGAACCGGCACTTAAGGGTAACCTGTCGGGCTGTCGCGAACGCACATCTGGAGCCCGGCTTTCCGCCGCATCGTAACCGTAGATGCCGCCAACGGCTTCCACTACCTCAGTCAGCCTTTTCAAAATAACCAATGCTAAACAGGTTGCGCAAAAGGTTCTCACATCTTACGTCTCACATCTCACGTCTTACCTCCCCCCATGAAACAACCAACCAAGGGATATGAGAAAGCCCGGCTCATGCGCCGGTGGGCGGACAAGAAAGGCGGCTATGCCGCCACGCCCGACGGCTTCGACCGCTCGACCGCCTTCACCCTGGCGAGCCTCATTGACGACTGGTTCCGCCGTCTGGCGGAACGGGCCTACTCACCCCGGACCGTCGAGGCGCGCCGGTGGGCGCTGCGCACGTTCCTGCAGTGGGCCCAGGAGCGAGACCTACGGCGGCCCGACCAGATCACCAAGCCGATCCTGGAGAGCTACCAGCGTTGGCTGTTCCAGTACCGCAAGGCCGACGGCACGCCGCTGGGGGTGACGACCCAGCGCGGCCGCCTGGGGGCGATCCAGAACTTCTTCACCTGGCTCTGCCGGGAGAACACGCTCCAGGCCAATCCGGCGGCGGACCTGGACCTGCCGCGCAAGCCGGCCAAGTCCCTACCCAAGTCGCTGTCGCCGGAGGAAGTCCAGGCCGTGCTGAACCTGCCCAACGTCACCGATCCGCTCGGCATCCGCGACAGGGCCATCCTCGAACTGTTCTACTCCACCGGGATCCGGCGCGAAAATCGGGGTCAAATCAAAAGATGACAGATAACGGGGCATTGGGGTCACGTCTCCATATTCGATTCCGCTGAAAAAGTCCACTTGCACTCTGCTGCTGGGCGGGTCATGAAAATCGATTCTGAGATGCTCGCCAGTGGCCAATACGGCATGGTTGTCTACGAATGCAGTATGCAGGCATGGCTCCCACCTCATGAAAATGAGCAGGTTGCCGATGGGGATCGGGAGAAAATCAAGCAAGATATCGAGAGGCATCTAAAACCTTGCCGCATTGAGTGGCAGGCATGAGTGCCTGAAAATCGGCGGCCAGTATTCGCGTGCCGAGGTCTATATGATCAACCAATCTTACGCGTCATCAATGAACATTTCCCTCCCCGCCTCCTGTCGTGACTTGACTGGGTTCGGTGGGTAGCGTCATCGTTTTGTAATGCGGTTGCCATGGAATTTTGGCAAACCGGGCAGAAATGGGTGCCGCGTTGTCCGACGACGGTGCGGACAATCGGGGTGTGGCAGCGCGGGCAGGGGAGGTCGGTCCGGCGGAAGACCTTCAGGCCATCGGCATTGCGTCCCCGGTGTCCGGCGATACTGTAGAAATTGGTCTCGCCATGGCCCAGCGTGGTGCCACCGTTTTCAACCCCCCGCTGCAACACGGTGCGAATGGCGTGGTGGAGGCGCTTGATTTCGGCAGGGGTCAGGGTGGCGGCGCGCCGTTCGGGATGAACCCCCGCCTGCCACAGCGCCTCATCCACATAAATATTGCCCAGCCCCGCCACACAACTCTGATCCAGTAGCAGGGGCTTGATCATACGGGTTTTGCCCTGTAGCCGGGCCTTCAGGAGCGGGGCGGTAAAGGCGGCATCCAGCGGTTCGGGGCCCAGATGAGCGAGGCCCGCGCCGGCGTCGCGGGTGAGACGGAACCGGCCGAATTTGCGGGTATCATTGAAGACGAGCTGGTGTCCATTGGCCAGGGTAAGGATCACATGATCATGTTTGCCCGGTGGCGTGCTGCCATCGGCCGTGCGGAGTTTGCCGGTCATGCGCAGATGGATGAGCAGGTGCAGGCCGTCATCGAGCGTCAGAATGATATATTTCCCGCGCCGCGAGAGGCAGGTAATGGTGCGCCCGCAGAGCGCCTTTGAAAACCGGGCAGGGGTCATGCCTTCAATCGTCCGGCTCCAGCGGACGTCCACGGCGCGGATGACCGCCTGTTCCAGCCCATGGGCTCGCAAATCTCTTACAACGGTTTCGACTTCGGGAAGTTCGGGCATAACGAGACCTTTTGTAGACTGAAGAATGATGATGTGATAAACCTAGGGAAATTTGCAACACAATCTGGAGAATGCATTTTATGAAGAAACGAGTAGCGACCGTGACGCGGAAGACGCGCGAGACAGATATCAAGGTGTCTGTAAATCTGGATGGCTCGGGCATCAGCAAAATCGAGACGGACATGCCGTTCCTCAGCCATATGCTGGAGTTGTTTTCCAAACACTCGCTGATCGACCTTACCATCGTCGCGAACGGCGATCTGGAAGTCGATTATCATCACACCGTGGAGGACCTGGGGCTGGTACTCGGGGATGCCATTGACCAGGCGCTCGGTGACCGCAAGGGGATTGTACGATATGGGTCGGCCTATATTCCCATGGATGATGCCCTCAGCCGGGCCGTGGTGGATCTGGGGGGGCGCCCCTTTATGGTTTATGAAGTGGCCAACCGCACCCGCAAGATCCGTGATTTCGATCTGTTGCTGATCCGCGAATTCTTCCAGGCGTTCACCGTGAAGGCCCGCATGAATCTCCATATTGCCCAGCTTTATGGCAAGGAACCCCACCATGCCTATGAGGCCATCTTCAAGGCCGTCGCCCGCGCCCTGAGCGCGGCGATTCAGAAAGACGCGCGGGTCAAGGGCGTGCCGTCCAGCAAAGGGGCGATCTGATTTGAAAATTTATCCGGCGATTGATCTCAAGGACGGCAAATGCGTCAGGTTGCGGCAGGGGCTGGCCGACGCGGTGACCGTCTATTCCTCCGACCCCGTTGCCATGGCCCGCCAATGGGCCGAGGCGGGGGGCGATTGGCTCCATGTGGTCGATCTCGATGGGGCGTTTGCCGGGCATCCGGTTCATTATGAGGTGATCAAGGCCATGGCGGCCGCCATTTCCATTCCCTTGGAATTGGGCGGGGGCCTCCGGACCGACGCGGATATCCGGCAGATGCTCGACGCCGGCGTCAGCCGCGTGATTCTCGGAACCCGCGCCTGCGCCGATCCCCAGGCGCTGGCGGCCCTGGTGAAGCTCTTTGGCGACCGGATTGCCGTGGGCATTGATGCCCGTAACGGAAGAGTGCAGGTCAAGGGCTGGGTGGAAACCACGGATACCCTCGCGGTGGATCTGGCGGTCAAGGTGGCCGCGGCCGGGGTGAGTACGATTATTTATACCGACACCGCGACGGACGGGATGTTGACCGGCCCGAATCTGGAAGGCGTGCGGGTGCTTTGCCAGGCCGTGAAGGCGAAGGTCATTGCCTCCGGGGGAATTTCCAAGTGCGCGGATATTGCCGCGCTCGCGGCCTTGAGACTTCCTGATCTTGACGGGGTCATTGTCGGGAAAGCCCTCTATGAAGGGGCGGTGACCATTCCCGCCATGCGGGCGGTGGCAGGATTGGCACGCCAACCATGATGATTGATTCCAAGCTCGAGCGGCTGCCTTCCGGAATCCGTGTCGTCACCGCGCCGATGCCCCACGTCGAAAGCGTGTCCATGGGCATTTGGATCGGGGCCGGGGGGCGGTGTGAAGCCTCCGCCCAGTCCGGGGTCAGTCATTTCCTCGAGCACATTCTTTTCAAGGGGACCGCCCGGCGTACGGCCCGTGAGATCTCCCAGGCCATTGAGGGCCGGGGCGGGGATATCAATGCCTTCACGCAGGAGGAGAACACCTGTTATTACGCCCGGGTGGCCGCGCCCCATACCTGGCAGGCTCTGGATGTCCTGATGGATATGATTCAGCATCCCCGTCTGGCTCCCGGGGATGTCAAAAAGGAGCGGGACGTCATTATTGAGGAAATCATGATGGTCCGGGATCAGCCGCACCAGCAGGTGGAGGAGACCCTGGGTGAGTTGATGTGGCTGAATCATGCGTTGGGCCGGCCCCTGGCCGGGACGTGTGAGACCGTGAAGGCCATCGGGCGCGAGGAATTGCTCGCTTACAAAGCCCGGCATTATGTGCCTGCCAATATGGTCGTGGCCTTTGCCGGCAAGGTGGATCACGCGTCCTGTGTGGAACGGGTGCGGGCGGCTTTCCCTGAGAAGGGCGGGGCAGTGCCACGCCCCTTTGCGCCCCTGGGGCAAGGCGTGAAGCACCAGCCACTGGACGTGCTGGCGAAGGACGTGGAGCAGGCGCACATGGCGCTGGGGTTCCGGACCTTCGGGCGCAGGGATCCGCGTCGGTTTGCCTTGAAATTATTCAGCGTCATTCTGGGCGAGAATATGAGTTCGCGCCTCTTTCAAGTGGTGCGGGAACAGTATGGTCTGGCCTATGCCATTCAATGCGGAGGCCATCTGTTTCATGATACCGGTGGGTTTGTGATTACCGGCGGGCTGGATCGGGACCGGTTGGACCGGGCGCTGGCGTTGATTGCCCGCGAGGTGCGCCGGATCAAGGAAAAACCGGTCGGAAAGCGGGAGCTGGAACGGGCCCGTGATTATTCCATCGGACAGATCCAGTTAGGGTTGGAAAGTACGACCAGCCAGATGATGTGGATTGGTGAGCACATTCTGGCTTATGGCCGCGTGAAGGCCCCGGAAGAGGGGATCGAGGCTCTGAAAAAAGTTACTGCGGCCGAAATCCAGCAGTTGGCCGGCGGGATTCTTCGTCCGGAACAGGCCAGCCTGGCGATGATCATGCCCGATGCCAATGGCCGCGCGAATGAAAAACTGGGCGCCTGGTTGGGCACGTTATAAGGAGGGGCACATGAAACTACGTGGAAAAACAGCCTTGGTGACGGGTGGAGCGGTCAGGATTGGCAAAGCCATCTGCGAGGCGCTGGCGGATGAAGGCTGTAACGTGGTGATCCATTGCAGTCGTTCCTTCTCAGCCGCCCAGCAACTGGCCGGAGAGATCAGGGCGCGCGGGGTCAAGGCGTGGGTTGTGCGGGAGCCCATTGACTCCGAGGCCGATTGCCACTCCCTGATGACCGCTGCACTCAAGCAGGCCAAACAACTCGACATTCTGGTGAATAATGCAGCGGTCTTCCATAAAAACCGCCTGGTCACCACGACCGAGCGCAAGTTGAATGCGGAGTTCGGTATTAATTTTTTCGCCCCGATTTTCCTGACGCGTTTTTTCGCGGAACAGGCGGAACAGGGGGCGGTGATCAATCTGCTGGACCGGCGCATCATGGCGAATGATCCCGATTGTCTGCCCTACTCGCTGTCTAAAAAAGCGTTGGCGGCTTTTACACAGGAGGCGGCACTCGCCCTGGCGCCTGCCTTCACGGTGAATGCGGTGGCGCCCGGTGCCGTGCTACCCCCGCCGGGGAAGGGGACGCAGTACCTTTATGACCAGGCCGGCCGGACGCTCCTGAAGGCCCGTATTTCGCCGCAGGATGTGGCGGCCGGGGTCGTGGCGCTGCTGCGGCTTGAAGGCGTTACCGGTCAGACGTTATTCGTGGATGGGGGGCAGCATTTGCTCGGGAATGGTGTGTGAATATCAAGGACGGATGGACTATGACTTATAAAGAGTTGCGTAAAGATATCTGTGATGCCAATCATGACCTTTTCAATCAAGGCCTCACTTTTCTGGGACGGGGCGAGGTGAGCGGCTTTGACCGGGCCCATGCGATCATGGTGGTGAAACCGGCTGGCATTCCTCATGAGCGGCTGACCCCGGACGATATGCTGGTGGTGGATTTTACCGGAACCCGGGTGGAAGGCGCACTGGCGCCGAGCCCGGATGCCATCACTCACCTTTATCTGGCCCAGTCCTTTCCTGAGGTCAACGCCATTGTCAGCAGTTACAGTAAGCATGCCTTGATGTTTGCCCATGCGCTGCGCCCCATTCCCTGTCTTGGCTCTATCCATGCGGCCCATTTCAAAGGAGAGATTCCTGTCACGCGCATGTTGCGCAAGCCTGAATTAGATCGCAGTTACGAAAAAAGCATGGCGGCGGTCATTGTGGAGCGCTTCGGACGTATGGTGCATCTTGAAACGCCCGCCATATTGGTCGCGAGTCATGGGGTGGTCGCCTGGGGGAAGACGGCCATGGATGCGGTTCTCAACGGGCGGGCGGTCGAGGCCCTGGCCCGGATCGCGCTGGGCACCTTACAGCTGGCCCCGGCGATTCAGCCCATTCCGGCCATGCTGGTGGAGCGCAGCTTTGCCGATCACGGCCGGAAGTGAGCCCATTCTTTCCCCGCGAAGAAAAAGCCTTTACCACCCGCTTCGCTTGAGACACGGAGACACAGAGGGGCGGAGGGATGAAGAAAATGTGTTGCGATTTTTACGTTCCCGCAGAGCGGGCCCATAAAAATCGCAACACACCTCTCCCGGAGTAATTACAGGAGAAAGAGGAGATGAACCAACAAACAAAACCTCTCCTCCCTCTCTATGCCTTCCTCCAGGAAACCGTGGCGTTTATTTTCTCCGCATGTACTCGTGCGGAAAAATTAACGCCACATTTGCATTTCTCTGCTCGGTGGAATGACCTCCATGCCTCCGTGTCTCGAGCCGTACTCGGCGGGTGGTAAATCTTGATTCCGGCTACTATTCAATGGCCGGATTAATGGTTTCAGATATAGTCTGAGCCGAACTGGAGGGCCACCTGGCGCTGGACGTCCTTGATGCGTTCCGCTTGATCGGCAGGGCAGATCAGGGTCGCTTCGGGCGTGTGAATGACCATGAGGTTCTGACAGCCGACGGTCACAATCAGATGGCCGGGGTCACTGGAGGCCACAAGCATACCCTGGCTGTCCATCAACAATGCCTTGCCCCCTCCGGTGGCGTTGCGGCTCGTATCCGTCGGACAGGTCAGGGCGAAGGAGGGCCAGGAGCCGACATCCAGCCA
>JBIKMI010000128.1:0-7778 GCA_044359285.1 Kiritimatiellia bacterium | reverse complement strand
GCCGCGCCCCGTTTCTGCCACTCATCCGTCAATTCTTCACGGATGGCGATTCCTCGCATCCGTTTTTCGATCCAATCGTCACTGTAGCCCTTGAGCTTGTAGAGCAGGCGTGTCCGCTTTGTAGCCAGTTCCGGGTTTTCGATCTCCTGGATCCGCCCGAAGCCGACTTTTGCCAACCAGCGTTTGAACGGCTCCGCTTTTGGCGACGGAATGGATTGGATGATCCGGAAAAGGCCCTCAGCATTGGCGCAGTCGGTTTCATACTGCTTGCCATCTGCGGCAGGTAATTTCAGTCCGTGACAAAACGTCACGACCTCACTTCCCTCCTCTTTCAAGCGTTGTTTGAATTTCCTCCAGTACGCTCCCGCATCCGGACTATCCGTCAGTGCCGCCACCACATCCACGACGGAAAACCACCATTCATTGTCGTGAATGATTCGCCGCACCTGCTTGCCCTTGAAAACGGCCATTGGCGCTGGTTCCGATATTGCATTATGTGTTGTCATTAGACCTCCTCCGTAAAAATTTAAGGATTATCTTTATTGATCAAGTTCACAATCACTTTGGCGATAGTATCTTTGTCCGAGGCCCTGCTCTCCGCAATTAACAGTGTCAACGCCACCAACGCATTGTCCCCCAGCCGCTTGCGGCCTTCGGCCCCATATAAAATGCCGTTGGCTTCCATGAACCATAGGAACATAAACGCCCCGATTGGAGTTCACCCGGTAGCCGACAGAAAGAATTACATCAAGACTGTAGTATTCGATTTCGCGTTCAACCTGACGTCCACCTTCTTTTTGAACTGTTGCATTTTTTGCAACAGTTGATTCAGACACCAATTCCCCAGTGGCGTAGATGTTGCGTATGTGCCTTGACACAACGGACTTATCGCGATCAAACAAATCAGCGATCTGCTGTAGGTTCAGCCAAAGCGTCTCACCCCGGATACTGATTTCCAGCTCAGGTCGGCCGTCCTTGGCACGATAAATAACGATTTCATTCTAGGCTTCCGGCTTCTTCATTCATTCACTCCTGCAATCCGTGATTCATTCCCATTTTTATCCCCGGCGATCCCCTCCGACAACCCTTCCAGCTTCAACCCCCGCAGGGTCCGCCCGATGGCGGTGGCCTCTTCGGCCGTCTCCTTGTTGCGGGAAGCGATGGAAAGCAAATCGCCCAATCGACCGTTGGGCGAGAGAATCCGCCGCGTGGCATCGGGTTCACCATAGCCTGTGCGCTGGTAGTGCGCCTCAATCCGGCCTTTCAACCCAGTGGCCGCCTTTTCGTCTATCAACTGCAACTCACCCAGCCGGATCAGGAAGGATTGGGCCGAGACACCGAAGCGGTGCTTGAGGCGCAATAACAACTCGTAGGTCCAGCCGTCCGGCTTGATCCCCAATTGCGCCACACTCGCCCGCACTGCCGAGGCCGGCATCAGGAACAAGGCCGCAAACTGACGGGCCGCATGAATATCATCCAGCATCCCCGGCCCCGCTTCCCCCGCCGGTAACCCCCCATAGGCGCTTCGCGTATGGATGTAAATACAGGCCAGACGCTTGATGAGCTCAAATAACTGACGCTCGGCATTCATCCCCTGCCGCACCAGCAGGAAGGCGTTGGCATTCCTGGCATCGTAGAAGGAGACACTCTGCAGCCGCTCCGGCAGCGGACAAATGATGATCCGTAGGCCGGCATTTTCGAGGAGCTCCAGATAATCAAAGACAACGGCCGGCCCTACCCCCAGGACCTGCCGGACTTGCTGTGCCCACATCTCCACACCGGACACGGTGCGCGAAAAGGGTACATAGAGGGGAATATGGGCAATCTTCTGCGCCCCGCACAGGTCTTCCAATGCCAGGAATGACCGGATGATCAGTTCCACGTTCACCCGCTCGCCCTCACCCAGCACCGGATCATCAGGAAGCGCTGCCATGACGGCCGAAGGCCAGGCACCGGTAGCCGAGGCCGAACCGAGCGAGGCCGCAGATTCAGCCACATACCGGGGCACATCAGGCCCGGAGGCCCCCGCCTGACGCGCATTCAGACCTAGCAGGGAATCCACACTGGTATCAAGCACCTCGGCCAAGCGATAGAGCACTCGTCCTGAGGGAATATGCCGGCCCTTTTCCAATGAATTCATTGGGCCTGCGCAAATGCCAATCCGCCGCGCCAGTTCAACCTGCGTCAGATGGCGAAACCGTCTCAAGGCCTTTATCCGCTCGCCTATAATAGCGCCGACTGGATCAGAACTGGAAATTGATGTATTCATGAGAACATTTATCTTTTTTATTTAGATAAATGTCAACATTATACCACACAGTCTCTCGCGTAGTGATCCATCTGCGATGTGGAGTAGTACAGTCACGATCCCGCATAATAGCCCCCCTGCAGGCAAACACCCGCCTCATTGCGGGTCAGGTTATACGTTGAGCCGGGGCGGCTTCGTTTTTTTATTTTTCGTGCTGATTATCCGGTTGGTTCTTCGTCATTGGGACGGTGGCAATCAATGCCTCAAAGGAGATGAACTTCCATTCCTGGAGAAGCCGATACCCCACCGCCAGCAGGGTGGGCCCGATGAAAACCCCGATAAATCCGAACGCCAGCGCTCCGCCAATACAGCCGAAGAAAACCAACAGGAACGGCATGTCGCTCCCCTGGCTGATGAGCCACGGCTTGACGATATTATCCACACTGCTCACCCCCAGCCCCCAGACCAGCATAAAGATCCCCCAACCGGTTCCCTCCTGATTAAACAGCCAGAGGGCGGCCGGGACCCAGATCAAGGGCGGTCCAAACGGCACCACCGAAAGGAAGAACGTCAGTAACGTCAGCATGGCGGCCCCCGGTACCCCGGCGATAGCAAAACCTATCCCCGCCATTACTGCCTGCACCAACGCCGTACCCAGAATCCCATAGACCACTCCCCGAACCGTTTTGACAGCCACCGTCAGCAAATGCCGGCCGCGCTCACCGATCAGCCGGTGTACCGCCGCATCCAATTGGCCTGATAGCGTGCTACCCCCACGCAAGAGGAAGAAGGTGATGATGATACTTAAGGCCAGCTCAAGCACCCCGCGGCCCAGTGCCAGCCCGACATTCAGCAACACCCCGCTGACCGGCGTCACCAGCTGTTTGGCGGGCTCAACCAGTTTAGAGGTATCCGCCGCCATCCGGCGCCAATACTCGTCCGCCTGCACCCCGACCCCCGGCACCTTGGCCAGCCATTCAGGGGGAGCCGGCGGCCCCGCCTCCGCCCAGCGATGCGTGACCGCCACCAGATCCTTGACGCTGTCCGTCAGCGTGGAGACGACCACGACAAATGGAAGGAGGATCACGCAGGTCATGGCCAGAGCCACCAGGACTGCGGCCAACGTGCGCCGTCCGCCAAGCCCGTTAACCAAGCGACAATACAGCGGCCAACTCGAGATGGTTAACACGCCGGCCCAGAGCAGGGCCGAGACAAACGGGAGCAACACCAAAAGGCAAGCGCCGAGTAACAGCGCCATGATGCCCCACCCCAGGTTCCGCTCCAATGTCGAGGAAAGGGGCGCCGCCGCGCTTAAAGGCGCGTCAGCCGGACAAGTTTGTCCGGCCACCTCGGCATCGGAGCCCTGGGTTGGGGGCAACGTTACCATCTCAGCATAAATCCGGCATTGATACAGAGCCCGTCTATATCCCCGCCCACGTAACGCTCGTCCCGGGAGGTAAGTTCATCAAGGGAGGTGTAGCGGTAGAGGGCTTCAACCATGAAAGTGGTCCGGGTAGCTCCCGTAATCTCCGGGTGCTCGCTCAAGGGCACTTCAATTCCAAGACCGGCATAAAACCCACTGGCATCCCCGAAGTCGACATCTTGCTTCCGGCCGTCTGTATAGATCGCCCCATCAACGGAATAGTAGGTGTAACCGGCTCTCATGTAAACGTCGACCGGTTTCATGCCAGACATAAAGCTCAACCCGATATCCAGCGGGATCATGTCCAACGTCGTGGTGGAGTCCCCCGCTTGATCCTCTAAAGACTGGAACCAGGTGCCGGCGAACTCGAGCGAGGCATGCGGGGCAAGTTCAATTGAAAGTTTTCCCCCGACACCCCCCACCGCTTCAAATGAATCGGGCGCCCAATAGGATCCATAGACACCCCATCCACTATCGGCCGAGGCCATACCGGCCAGACCCACCACCGCCATCAATGTCCATGCCATTTTTTTCATATAAATTGTTCCTTATACCCTGAGTGACATACGGGTTCTTGCTGATTTTTTCAACACTTACTTTCCTCCCAACGCCGGACACTTCGGGATCAGGTATTTTTCAACCAACAGGGACGCCACGCGTTCTGCACATTGCGAATCAGAGCGTGTTCCTGTGATTTCGCTGAAACGATCGCCGTACAAGACGGCCGAGCCCTCAACATCGATGACCAGAAATGAAACCTCGGAATCGACCACGGGCATCGCCACGCCCATCACCTCTTTGGTCTGACCGCGTTTTGCTGGATCCGTGGCGAGCATTACGGCCAGAATCATTCCTGCGCCCTTTTGTTTCGCAACCCCAGTGATGGCCGCCAGTGAGCGTTGATCAAACAATCCCGCGACCTCATCGGCCTTCATCTCGCCGCTCAGGTCCACACTCTCAAGCCGGGCCTCCCGGCAATCCCGACCGAGGACCTGGCCGAGCCCGGCAAACGGTCGCGGGGCCTCACCCGTATTTCGCATGGCACACACAAGCGCCGTCTTTCTCCCGTGCCAACGGTCATGAAGGGGCCACGCACGCGGCGCTTTGGGAAGCGCCTTCGCCTTCATCGTGGCGACACTCTTCCACTTGGCAGAATTCGCGGTTTGCAGCACCCCATCATAACACTGGCGTGCCGCCAGGAAGTCCTTCCGGGCACAGTAGATGTCGCCCAACAAGAGCTGGGCCTCCGGCAGCTCGAACGGGGGCGCTCGCAGTACGGGGTAATTCTGAATCACGGTCTGAAGATGGGCCATGGCGGCCTCATGATCCCCCTTTGCCTGGGCGGCACGGGCCTCATCGAACAGGGAGGCGATGCGCTTGCCGGATTCGATGCGGGCCAGCAGCTGCTTCTTCTCGGGCTCAATCCGTTCGAGAAGTTTGGCTTTTTCCGTCAGCGGGAAACTCACCTGCACCCAGCACCGGACCCCGGCGGCATTCGTTTCAGTATATACTGCCCCGGGCACCATCTCGGCATTCTGGATGGGCAGATTGATGCCCAGTTCCGGGCGCAGGCTTTCCTCAACCCCCGCCCGTGCCAGCATTTCCCCGACAATGACGCTCAAGGCCTGACGATAAGCATCCTGCCGGGCAGTCACCGGATCCTTTTGCCCTTCCGAGTATCCTATCCGGTAGAGAAACACGCTGTCATCGCTCTTGGGATGGTCTACCCAGGATGGGAGGTCAGAGGCCGCCCAGGTGACGGACGCTACCCCGGCGCAAAGACCTGCAAAAAGAGGCAAAGTCCGTCCAATATGCATGATGCAGGGCAACCTAGAACTGGGCATTGATGAGCGGGCAGAAGATCACATAGTCGCTTTGCGTGATGAAATTCAGCAAGCCGATTTGCACCCCGGAAATCGTATCACACATGTTAAAAACGCCGAATTGAAGGCCCCGGACGTCTTTCCCGAGATTGACCAACCCGATCTGACACAAGCCCGCCGAGGAAATCGAAGCGGAGTTCAAGACGCCGACCTGAAGTCCGCTCAATTCACCCGCACGGTTGAAGAGCCCGCACTGAAAGCCCTCCACCAGGCCCGGTACGTCATTGACCAACCCCAGATCCAAACCACGCAAATTCTGGTTGCGCCCATAGAGCAAATTGATACGGAGCCCCGAGACATCGTAATTTTCCGGAAAGATCTGTAGCGGAGCACACAGGGAGAGCTGAAGTCCCGTGGCCGGGTTGCCACCAAATCCAGCCTGATTTTTCACCGTCACCGGAACGGATCGACCCAATTCCGCTGCCCCGCCCGAGGTCAGGGACAACCATGCCAATCCGGCCATCGTCCCCCACAACACCCTATTGCGTCTGTTGATAATCATAAAGCGGCCTCCTCATTCGTTATCGCCGGATATTTTTCCGGATTTTTTCCTCATGTGACAAGTCAAGAACCCCGGTTCCGGTATTCGAGAGTTCCCAGACGAACCGATACGTGATTTCGGTCCCGCCCCGCGGCAGACGACGTTCCAAGGAGGAGACCCGTCCGAACAAAATCCCGTTGATACTAGCCAATTTCCCGAAGGTCTGGAGATCTTCGACGTCAACCGGATTGCCTTTCATCCAGTTGAACTGGATGATCTTGTAGATTTCCTGGACAGACGTCCCGCCCGACATGGCATCCACCGCCGTCATGAACTTGAGGGTATTCTCCTTATTGAAGAGCACCTGCAAGGATTTTTGCAGCTGAATCACGCGCACATCATAGGGACACTCCCGGGTATCCACGGGGCCAAGCGCAACGACATAGCCCTTGGGCAGCCCCCGCTGGAACATTTCCCTGGCCACGCCCGCCGTCACCAGATCATAGTCATGATCGTCGAGTTCAACGGTCATGACCCCTTCTTCCTCGGGGGAGGCGTAGCCTGTACGAGGGGCGTTTGGGAGACGACACCCGGCCAAGGTCATTGCCATCATGCTGCCGCATATCAATGCTGTTGAAACCATTTTAACATTCATACTTTTTACTCCAAATGACAGCCATCGCCGTTTCAGCTGGCTGAAATTCTACCAGCGTGTACTTTTAAAACTGAACCGTATATCAAGAATGAAGTCGCTTGCGTTTTTACTTGGCGCAATACCGGAAAGCATCTTCTGCTCCCGGGAGGCCGCCGCCACCGGCTGCCAGATCGAGGTTCCGGAACGGACCTCGATGCCCTTATCGTCCAGCCACCGGTACCGGTATTCGAACTGGCAGTCCTTCCTGATATTTTCCAGGGTGATCGTGGCCAGCAAGAGCCCGTTATCCCCTCTGGCGATCGCGCTGTTCACCACCCGGAACTGCTTCCCGAAAATCCGTGAATTCTCCTTCACCTGCGTCTGCTGGAAACTTTCAACAGTAATGCCCGCCGAGGTGATATTCTGACAGGACAGGGAGAAGGCCGCTACGCCGCCAACCATCAGTGCCAAGCCAAGTTGTTTAATATTCATTTTGAATTCACCCCATCGTTAATCGATTTTCGGCGCGGGCGGTTCACTGCTGGATGACCTCAGGGCAGGATCACTCAGTGTCGGTGCCTCAATGCGGCGACAGAGCGAAAGACGTTCAATTTCACCATGCTTTTCAATAACCACGGCTTTGCTGGTCTTCTGATCCACTTCGGTCACCTTGATGGTGGCGATATAGGCTTCCTGATAACCCAGGTTTTCCTTGGTTTCCGGATCGATCATAACCTCACCGGTGGAGAAGACCTTGAGTGTTTCGCCCTTGATAATGGCGCCATTGCCGCGATTCAACATGACAATGTCGCCGTTGATGCTCATGATCCGGATGGGGTAAGCGACGTCAACGATGTTGGCAGCCTCCCGTAACCCTGACTCACGGAACGTATCCGCCATCAGATCCAATGCCGCAATGCGCGTGGTCTGAGGCGTGTCCTGATCCCGAACGCGCTTCCGCTTGTCCACTTCCTTGATGTTGGATGAGATGATTTTACCGGTCATCACATTGACGGTACGGATGGACGTCGCCATTTTGCAGCGAATGGTTACTTGATTCCCACCTACATAAGGCATCGCTTTTGTTTCGGAAATGACTTGGATGTAAC
>JBIKMI010000057.1:0-12552 GCA_044359285.1 Kiritimatiellia bacterium | reverse complement strand
CGGCCCCTACCCGGCGGTCATGAAGCTGATCAATCACAGTCATCGCTACTCATTGACTGTCCGCAATCTGGCAATTCGTCCTGCCAGATAGCACCCACGCCTCGGTCGATTCCTTGCCGTCTCCAACGGTGTGGGAGGGGCGCTACGCGCCGCGACGTATTCATACTTGCCGGGAAGTGACCTTGTTCAGGGCTACGCTTCCGACGCCGGCTTCTCCCTGATGCGGTCTTGCGAGCCCAGCCGTAACCTGATGGTCTCGATAATCGTCCACAAAGTCTTTGTTGTAGTCTGAAGAATTGTGCCGGTGGTGATTCATCCCTGTCCTCACCCACCTCATCCCGCCCCTCCGGATCACCTGTTGGTAAATCTGCTGAATCCTCGATGCCGTCGCCCGTCGGTGTTGCAAGAAAGTGTCTGGATAGGGTCTTTGCTCGGCCACCAGGGTGCTCGACACGCGAGCGCACAGTTCTCATTCTTCACTATCTACTCCGTGTGACTTTACGCCTTTGACCATTGGTCTGTCCCTCGCCTTATCCGAGTTGTTGACTGAATCCGCTTGCCCCTTTAAGATGCCGCCCAGCTATGCAGACAACATTAACAACATGGAAAGTTGAGCACGGGAAGCGGATGGATACGCGCATCCGGGGGTATGCTTATGACGCCCGTCTTGCATTACACCAACCTGCCTTTACCTACTACGCCGCGCTATCGACCTGTGTCTACGATATCGGGATGCTACTTATGATGATTCTCCCCGCCTTGAAGGGCAAAATGGCTGGCTTTTTTACCCGCCTCTGCGCCTATGATGGTCCTCATCTCCTCACAGCCGATTATAGTATTTCCCCTTCCGCCATTCAACACCCATCCAGCTCAACTCCACCCATTTACGTCTACACCGCCAGCCAAAACCTCAACGATAATGCTGATAATTGCAGTTTTTCACAATACGACTCTAACTATGACCCCTCCCAGTGCACCACTTCGGCGAGTGATGTAACAATGATCTACGCCTATGATGCAAACGGCAATGTTACCGATCTCGTCGGCACCAACGGTGAGTTCCTCGCCCAGTACCAGTTCGATCCTTACGGCAACACGATCAGCAAAACTGGCACGTTGGCTGATGCGAATCCGTTCCGGTTCTCGACGAAGTATCTGGATGCTGAGACTGGGCTGTATTATTACGGCCACAGATTTTACAACCCCGAAATCGGCAGGTGGGCGTCACGGGATCCTGTCAGTCCAAAATGCAATCTATATACTGGACTGTTAAACAATCCGGTTAAGTATGTTGATGGAGATGGTCGCGATGAAAGTTACTGGCCCCCTGGGCAAAATGATCCACCATCGAAGGTGCCTTGGCCAATACCAACTCCTGGGCCTGTTCCGCCAACCGCTCCAGGTGTCTATAAATGTTGTCGCGATATTGAAGAAAATTCATGCCTTGCAAAACTCGGAAATGCATGTGGCTTCCAGCATTGTTTCCTGAAAACCTCAACCAAAGCGGCGGGAATGGGCCCAGAGGGAGGCACTGCGGATGTACTACCAGTATGCCCATGCGGATCAAAAACAGCAGTCATTGATCACGCAGGCGAGAGTTCAAAACCTGGCTCAAAATGCTCATTGATTCCTTTAATCGATGAAGACTGTGTGAATAAAGAGTTGGATATAGGGAAATCCCTCGGCAAGTGGTCCCTTGGAAACCAATGCAATTCTTTCGTTGATAACATAATCACGAAATGTTCAAAGGGAGGAATATTCGGTGGAGTGACTGGCGGGGTAGTCCAATGAAAAACTGGGTTGTGTCGTTGGGTTATCTTTTGGGTGCATTATGCTTTTTGGCCTTTACACTTTGGACATTTAAGAACGCAATGTTCTATGCATGGGTAGGTGGTGGCCCCCCGGTAAAACATGCGGGAGTTTATGCCCGCTCATCTAATATATGGCTTATGATTAGTTGTATTACCCTATGCGTTAGTTTAGCACTTTTTTGGGGCTGGCGATCAAGTCGTCACGCAACTTCACGTGGAAAATCGAGGGAATCAGGTGTACAACATCCCGTAAATGGAATGCCGCGTTAATCATGGGCTACTACTACACAACCGAACCCGAAAACGCAGTGCCGGCAAAATCCTTTGCGAGCCCGAAAACGCATGTCCCCGGCTCACGGGTGAAGGAACGTGGCTATCGCTACTATCAGCCGGAGAGCGGGCGGTGGGTGAATAGGGATCCGATCCGGGAAAAAGGCGGGAAGAATCTCTATGGCTTTGTGCGAAATCGCCCAGCAGACTTCACTGATTTTCGCGGATTGTCACTCAACGATCCCCCAGATTCTTTGCCGACTGGGTGTTGCGACGGGAAACCATATGTTCAGGCATGGTCCTGTTGCTGCAATAAAACGATTACCTCAAGAATTCCCATTGGTATTGGTGTGAAAAAATGTTGTACATATGATGCCTATTCAATCATGCCAAGTCTTCCGGTTCACTGTTTCATTTCCGTTGGAGGGCAAGCATGGGGGTTGTATCCATTTCCATGGGGAATTCAAGATGACAACTACGACGACACGTATATTCCAGAAGGAGCGCCCAACCCAGAGATTGCGGGCAGTTTGTTTAAGATTTGTGAAGAGTTGAAATTTGATCCTTGTCAGTACGATCTTCAGAAAGTCAAAACCTGTGCCGCCGGTGGGGGCAAACCGCATTTCTATTTATTACCATTTTACGATTGCCGACATTGGGCATCGAGTGCTGGTAACTGTCTGAGTGGCAATAACTCGGCCTGCAAATGAAAACGAGTTTAATTAGGATGATATCAGTAATTATTGTTTCCTGCGTGCTTGTGGTTGTTCTTTTTCAATTTGCAATTGATGTGCCGGATTACATGTTCATTGGGGAAGTGCGAAACAAGTCGTCGCTTTCATTCGAATTACCGGAGAGTCAGTTGAGGGACTTGCGTTTGAGAATGCACAATCCGGGACTAAACGAGGTGGAAGGTGGCGTGATATCGGTATTGTGTACGGGTACGGTACAGGTGGTCTGCAAAAATGAGTTCGCGGGGATAGCGTTCGACGCGATTGAGTTGAGGCGAGTACACGTACCGGTGTATCAGTCTGAAGATTATGCGGAATATTCGCTGTCATTTAGGCTAGAAGGGAAAGATCTTCGGCCCGTGCGTAGGTGTTTATTGGTCGGTAGATCCTGTATGCTGAAAGTTAACTATGCTGAGATACCGCGCATTGATGCAACAATGTGGGTTCGATATCATGAGCCGTACGGAACTTTCTTGGTTAAACGTTTATGGTCTTGGGTACGTGGTGCTGATAGGGTCCGGCTGTGAATTCAAATTTTGCCGATATTAACATATTGATCCAGTAATCATGGGCTACTACTACACAACCTCACCCGAAAACGCAGTGCCGCCAAATTCCTGGGCGAGCCCGAAAACGCATGTCCCCGGCTCACCGGTGAAGGAACGTGGCTACAGATACTACTCGGCGGAATTAGGGAGATGGGTTTCGCTCGGTGTGTCTCAAATCAGTAGTGCTCGGAAAGCATTGCGTGATATTGGCTCTTTATATGGTTTTCGGCCTATCTTAGAAAAAAGCTCACGGGAAGATGATTGGAATGGCTCTTGGATGTGTGGTTTAGATTCGCCGATCGATGCCACAGGAATAATCGCGAATAAAAATCCAAGCCCATGTATGAAGCCATGCACGCAGAAGCATGAGGAACAGCATGAATCTGATTATATTTACTGTTGTCGAAAAGCGAGAAAAGCCTATCAGGCCGCTGGTGCCGACAAAGATAAGATCGAGAAGCAGTATGATGAGTATATGGATAAAATTCGACCTTTTGGCGAATGTAAAGCATACCAGGTAAGTGTTGACTGTGCTGCGGGAATAATAGACGGGGATAAGTGCAAGTGTCCGTCAAAACCAGAAAATTCTGATTGTTGCAGTGCAGGCGAAAAGTACAAAGATGGGGTGACGAAACAACGCGACAAATTCTGTGGAGAAATAAAAGGCAAGTCACCGCTTCCGTGCCCTTTTTAAGTAAGTGAAACTTTAAGGCGGTGGGACAATGTTGGATAAATGATGACTGGGGAAATCTGGCATGCGTATCAATCTGTTCTGTATCGGAGTGATTTCTTTAATTGTCCTTCGGCAATCAACTGGTGCCGGTCAATTCTACATGCAAGATATGAACGGTTATTTTTGTGGGCCATTCATCGGCAGCGAGAATGGGACGAATAAACCTACGTTTGGATCTGGGCAATTAGCGTTACCCTCAGAACAGCAACTTGCTTTTCAGAAAAAACTCGAGATGACCGAGTTTTCTAATGTCAACTTTCGTGGATCTTCCTTAAATAAAGTATTTGAGTTTTTTAGGAAAAAAAGTGCGGAATATGCTCCCGATAACCAACCAGGGGAAATCGTTTTTGTTGTTAATCTTCAAGGCTATATACCAAAAGGAGCCGATCATTCTGATGAGGGAGTGTTGGCTCTGGCAACAAACGCAATCGAAATAGTGGAGGTAACTTTTTCGGCGAAACGCATAAAATTGCTCCCACTTCTTAAAATCGTGTGTCAAGTCTCAGATTTGAAATACCAAATAGACAATTCGCGAATTCTGATTAAACCCATTTACCGGCTCGATCAATTGGGTGACGGAGCAACGGGTGGCCCGACGGTTCACATCGCAACAAATAACATTTGCCGATAAACCTGACTGTTTGTTCCTCAGGTACGCGCCGCCGGGGCTTTCTTTGATCTCTTTGTCATCTTGTTCAGGGGCTTGGCGTCGCATCGTTGTTGATCTTGTCCCGCACGCGCTCGAACCTCAATTCTTCGGATCCAGCGCTGAGTCCCTGAAGAGCTCGCGTGCCGAGGCACACTCGCCTGGTACGCGCCCGCCTAGCTGGAACCGCGCCGGTTGTCCGCTTCGAGTACTCAGCGCGCAGCCCGTCACGGTTCCAGCCTGCACGCTCACCCGCAAGGGCGGGTTCGCTGCCGGAAACAAAAGTCTTTTTCTGACGTTCGTTCGTCGCAGGCTCCTCACACATTGCCCGCGCCTGCCTACGGCTGATCCGGCGCGGTCAACGTCGCAGAAAAAGGTCTTTTGTTCCCGGCGCGCGGCGGGCGCTCTTTTTTGCGCGGGCATCCGCCCGCTTGTCCCCCTTGCGGCGACGCCCCCGGCTAGTTGCTTCTTTGCCATCTTTCTTTCAGCTGCTTTGTGATCCAGGGGGCTGCCGCGTTGGTCAGGCCGCCAAGTTGGCGGCGGCCTTCCAAGGAAGCCGCTTGCGCGGCCTTTTTTGAAATGGTCGTTCCGCCCCGATTGGTCGGAACATGGACAAGGAACAGCAGCTAAAGAGAAAATGCGGCTTTGAAATGTGAAGAAGGCCTGGACACCATCTGAAGCGCTTCAGATGGTGTCAGGCGGTGTCTACTGTGCTGCAGCGTGCTGGCGGACGAACGGCTCCAAGACGGCGGCAATCTTCTGTTGCTGGCTTCGCGGAAGCCGCGAGGCGGCTACCGCATCTTGCCGGCGGGCCCACTGCCACGCCTCTTGGAGGCGCTTTCACCGAGCAGTTCCTCGGTACTGACGCTCAAGGCTTCGGCCAACTTCTGGAGTTGATCCGGCCGCAAGGCTACCGGGTTGCGCTCCCAATAGGCATAGGGCTGACCCCCATCCCTCATTTTCTTTTCCTTCGCACGCTTCGCGGCTTCGTGTGAAAAAATCTATATCTGGATTTCTTCATTTCTCCATTAGTTGAAGTCTTCCTTTCGACTTGTCGGTAACTCAAAGCTGATGTCGGGGTTGATTAATCTCGCTTGTTAACGATTGAAAACAGTATACTGCCGAACATGGATACAAAGATTGAGACACCGTTAAAACCGACTTTCGCCGCCCTTGGGCTATCTCCTGCCATTCTTAAAGCCGTTGAGACGTTGGGATTTGAACAGCCTTCGCCCATTCAGGCGGCGGCCATTCCGGTCCTGATGGCCGGAAATGACGTGGTGGGCCAGTCTCAGACCGGGTCGGGTAAAACCGCGGCCTTCGCTATTCCCGCCATCGAAAAGGTGGATGCCGCCAACCGCGCGGTTCAAGTGCTGATCCTCTGCCCCACTCGCGAACTGGCCACCCAGGTCGCCGAAGAAGTCCACAAGCTTTCCATTCACAAGCGCGGGGTACATTCCGTGCCCATCTACGGGGGCGCCTCCTATGACCGCCAGTTGTTTGAACTCCGTAAAGGCGTACAGATCGTCATCGGAACACCCGGCCGGATCCTGGATCACATCGAGCGCGGGACCCTGAAACTCGACCAGGTAAGCATGGTCATTCTCGATGAGGCGGATCGCATGCTGGATATGGGCTTCCGCGATGACATCGGGAAAATCCTGGACTCCACACCGTCCGAACGCCAGACCGTCTTCTTCTCCGCGACCATGTCGCCACCCATCCGTGAGCTCATCAAACGCTATTCGCGCGATCCCAAGCCCATCCGGATGGAGCAGAAGACGGCGACGGTCTCCACGGTGGAACAGTGGTATTACGAGGTTCAGCATGTCCATAAGGTGGCGGCCTTGTTGCGTTTGATCGACTATCACGGCTTCCGGCTCGGCATCATCTTCTGCAATACCCAGCGGATGGTGGATGAGCTGACGGACACCCTGCTGGCCCAGGGGTTCTCTGCCGACCGGCTCCATGGGGGCATTCCCCAGATCCAGCGCACCCGGGTGATGAATAAGTTCAAAAAGTGCGAATTCGAGTTTCTCGTGGCAACCGACGTGGCCGCCCGCGGGATCGATGTGGATGATCTGGAGGTCGTGGTCAATTACGATATCCCCTATGATGCCGAGGATTATGTCCACCGGATCGGGCGCACCGGGCGAGCCGGCAAGCGCGGTATGGCGCTGACCTTTGTCTCCGGCCGCGATATCTACAAACTGCCCTACATCGAGCGGTTTACCCGCACCCGCATCCTGCGCGGCAAGATGCCAACCATGGGCGAGGTGGAGGAAAAACGGACCGACGGCCTGATTGAAAAGGTCCGCCAGGTTCTGCGCGGGGATGCCTTTGCTGCGCAAATGCCGCTAGTGGACCGGTTGCTCGAGGAGGGCTTCTCCTCCACGGATATTGCCGCCGCCTTGTTTGTCATGGCCACCGGTGGCGGAAGCGATAGCGACGCCGCGCCTGCCGGTAAGACGGCACCGGTAGAAGCCAAGCCGCCCACGCGTCCCACGATGACGCCGCCGGTCATTGTGGCACCCCTGCATGCCAAACCGGTGTCGGCTAAACCGATTCTCGAGATTGCCCCGACCCCGAAGGCGGCTCCCAGGGCGGCAGCGCCCAAGGCGACGCCCCTGATGGTGCCAAAGATCCCCTCCGTGGTTGCGCCCAAAGCGGGACCCGGCGCGGCCGCCAAAAAGCAGCCGGGTCCGGACTCCAAGCCCATGCGCGAACGGCGTGCGGAAGCCGCCCGGGCGACGACCAGCACGGAAGAGCCTATTCCTGTTTTACGCCTCGCGCCGCGGGGGAGTCAGTGGGTCAGGTTGAGCGTGGGGTGGAGCGATAAAATCAATCCCCGGGCGATTGTCAACCTGCTGGAGGCCAAGCTGGGGGTGCCGGCGCCCCGCGTGGGGATGATCGAACTGACCCAGACGCAGTCATTTGCCCAGGTGGGGAAAGAGCATCTGGCTCCGCTTGAAAACGGCCCGATGAAGGTGGATTCCGAATTTGGCGAGCTCGCCCTGTCACTGCTCCCCGAGAAGCACACCTCGGATGTCAAAGGGAAGCCGCGTAAGTCAGTGGACAGTGAGCAGTAGACAGTAGGCAGTGGGCAGTGAGCAGCAAATACTGCACTCACTGCCGACTGCCTGTTGCGCACTGTTCACTGCTTACTGTCTACTGCCCACTGCTTACTGACTTCTTTGGCTGCCACTTCATTGCCGCGGGCGTTCCAGTGGCGGTCGGACTTCAGGTAGCAGGCCTGCCAGCCTTCGGGAGTGGCGCGGATCGCCGGCATCAGGTCCAGATACTGCAGCCCGAGCGTCTTGCACAACTCTTGCATTTTCCCGGGAAGCGGCGCCTGCCCCTGCTGCTCCGTGCGCTGGATATCGGTGTCGCAGGGAATCATCAGCACCAGGATCGGCAGCGCGGGGGCGGTCCGCCGGAATTCCTTAAGCACGTGCTCCAGCCGATCCCATTGGGCGGGGGTGAAGTCGAAGTACCCTGCGTAGTTGGCGGGGAGCGGGGTCTGCTGATGGCGTGAGAGGCTCTTGAAATACTTGATCGCGTTGCCGGTGTAGGTGAGGTTCAGCAGGATTTGTTCCAGAAGTTTTGAGCCGGGTGCGGGAGCGGGCGGGTGGGTCACGGTCAATTTGTAATCCGGCGGACTACCTGTGAAAAAGGGGCGGATCCGGCTGGCATGCATCCGCTGGCCATACTCATAATCATCATCCATGAAGTCATTGTCGGGCAGGATCGCGATGATTAGGCCCGCATGCTCGAATGTGCTGGCCAGATGTGTGTAGAGCATGAGGTATTGGGTGGGCCCGAACGAGCCCGAGGTGCCGAAGTTGAGGTGCTCCCGTCCGGACAGCTGCTCGAGCCGGTCACTCAGTCGGTTCTCCGTGGCAACTCCCCAGCCTTCGATAAAGGAATCGCCCAGAACGAGCACGCGCTTTTTGCCGTGCGCCATTAGCTCCCGCTCCTTATCCCGCATGCCGTGGCTGTTCGCGTGATAAGTCAGGTTGTAATCGGGAGAAACATGTTTGAACGAGGAGTGGGGATCGTGCCAGACCCCGAAGAAGGGGTTGCTGTCGGCCCAGAAGCGGGAGCCGATGTTGCCGATGCAGTAGGACGGTTGGGCGATTTTGAGGCGGCCGGTGGCGCAGAGCCACCCGAGGCCGGCCTCCAGCAGGACGAAGGTGAGGATCAGGCTGAGAGTCAGGCGGAGCAGATGTTTCAAGAAAAAATTCATGGGCGCAGGGTAGCGTTTTGCTTGTATGGCTGGCAAATGCAAAGGGAGAGGGGGGGAGGGTTTACCTCTCTTTCCCGCTCACATGGGCGGAGCTGAAAGTGGCCATCTCGCTGCCCATTTTGAGGGCAGCCTGGATGAGGGACATGGCGAGTGCGCTGCCGGTGCCTTCGCCGAGCCGCATATGGAGGTCCAGAATGGGCTGGATGCCGATGGCGTTCATGACGGCCCGGTGGCCGGCTTCTTCCGATAAGTGGCTGAAGAAGAGATAGTCGGAAACGGCCGGGTTGAGTTTGATGGCCGCCAATGCGCCGGCAGTGGAGATAAAACCATCGACCACCACGGGCATCCGGTTGGCGGCGCCACCGAGGATGAGGCCGGCAATGCCGGCGATCTCGAAGCCTCCGAGCGCGGCCAGAGTGGATAACGGATCGGCCAGGGCAGTCTGGTTAATGGCCAGCGATTTTTCTATCACGCTGATCTTATGTTTCAGCTGGGCATCATTCACGCCGGTACCGCGGCCGGTGATGCTGGCCGGCGCGAGGCCGAGATAGGCGGCAAACAGCGCCGTGGCCGGGGTGGTATTGGCGATCCCCATCTCGCCGGTGCCCAGCAGGCGGATACCTTCGCCGGCCGCCCGGGTCGCCAGCGCAATGCCGGTCTCCAGCGCTTGCACGGTCTGGGCGTGCGTCATGGCGGGGCCGATGGCCATGTTGGCGGTGCCGCGGGCTACCTTGCGTTTGAGTAGGTTCGGATCATCTGCAAAATCGGCATCCACTCCCATATCCACCACCTTCAGCTCTGCACCGACGTGGCGGGTAAAGACGTTGACGGCCGCGCCGCCGGCCAACATGTTCAGGACCATCTGCGGGGTGACGGCCTTTGGGAAAGCGGAGACCCCCTCGTCGGCGACGCCATGATCGCCGGCAAAGCAATAGACGCGGCACTTGCCGGGCTTGGGTTTCACGGTGGCGGTGGCCAGGGCGTAACGCATGGCCATCTCCTCCAGCCGGCCTAAACTGCCTTGCGGCTTGGTCAGGTCATCTAGGTGGGCCTGGATCGCCGGAGCGAGGGAGCGGGTGACGGGGTGGATGGACTCGAGCGTTTGTTTCAGGGTATTCATTACATTTCTCCTTTATGTTAGTGCAAAAAAATAGGGTTCCGACAGCTCTGCCTTGCGACGGAGCTGTCGGAACCCTTTTCCATCAGATTCCCGAAATGGTGTGATGCGGCAGGTCTTCTGGCTTTCGGCTCATAGCCGGCTCTTCATCCTTCCCGGACGGATACGTTTGACCGTTCAGTCCAGTGGTGGGTTTCCCCTTGAAGAACCAACTCCTCGATTACAGCGACGGGATCGCCACGGATTCGCACCGTGTTCCGGGATGCCTCATCAACAATTCAGTTATTGGCGCGCAAAATAAAACGTATCACCGCCGGTGTCAAGCCTTCACGACGTTCTTCGCCGGTTGCGGGTAGACGCCACGGGTATCCACAATCAGTTGGGCGTGCTTCTTGATCATCTTATAGTCGAATGCCGTGTGGTTGGTTGCCAGCAGGATGCAGTCGTAGGCGGCAATGGTTTTCGGGGTCAGGGCCACGCTCTTCAGGTCGAACTTGTGCTCCCGCATCTTCGGAAAGATGGGGAAGTAGGGGTCTGAATAGGAGAATTTGGCGCCGCGGTCGCGGAGTAATTCCAGCAGGACGCAGGAGGGCGACTCGCGGGAATCGTCCACATCCTTTTTATAGGCCAGCCCCAGCACCAGCACTTTGCTGCCTTTGACGGATTTGCCGCGGTCATTCAGCGCATCGTTCAGTTTGCCTATGACCCATTCCGGCATGCCACTGTTGACTTCGCCGGCCAGTTCAATAAAGCGCGTATGCACACCGTATTCCCGGGCCTTCCAGGTGAGATAGAAGGGGTCGATGGGGATGCAGTGTCCGCCCAGCCCGGGCCCGGGCTGGTAGGGGACGAAGCCGAAGGGCTTGGTGGAGGCGGCCTTGATGACCTCGTGAATGTCGATGCCCATGCGGTCGGATACAATTTTCATCTCATTGACCAGCCCGATGTTGACCGAGCGGTGGATATTCTCCAGGAGCTTGGTCATTTCGGCCACGCGCGTGGAGCTCACCGGGACGACCTGGTCGATGATGGCGCTATACAGGGCGACGCCCGCCTGAAGGCAGGCTGGAGTGATGCCGCCACAGACTTTCGGAATGGTGCGGGTATTGAATTTCTGGTTGCCGGGATCTTCCCGTTCAGGGGAGAAGGTGAGGAAATAGTTTTTGCCGACCGTCAGGCCGCGGGCCTCGATGCGGGGCAGCAGCTCCTCGTCGGTGGTGCCCGGATAGGTGGTGCTTTCGAGGGACATGAGCTGGCCGGCCCGGATGTGGGGGGTCAGGGAGTCCACCGTCCCGATGACGTAGCTCATATCCGGTTCACGGTGGTTATCAAGGGGGGTTGGCACGCAGATGATCAGGGCATCGGCCTTTTTGGCATCAGCGAAATTTGCAGTGGCGCGGAAGCCCGCCTTGCGGGAGCGGCGGATGGCCTCGGCGGGGATGTGTTCAATGTAGCTCTTGCCGGCATTGAGTTTACTGACCTTGCTCTCGTCGATGTCAATACCGATGACCTTGAAGCCCTCTTCCGCAAAGCGGATCATCAGGGGCAGGCCGACATAGCCGAGCCCGACAATGCCGATAACGGCGGATCTCTTGTTCAGTTTCTCAATCAGCGTCTGTTGATAGTGCATCATTTTTCCCCCATATTTAGATTGAATGATAGGCGCGGTACCAGGCCACAAATTTCGGCAGCCCCTGCGCCATCGAGGTGGTCGGGCGGAAGCCGAGCTTGGCTTCCGCCAGGGTGATATCGGCGTAGGTGGCCGGGACATCGCCCGGTTGCATCGGCAGCAGGTCCATTTTCGGGGTGACCCCGAGGGCGGTGGCCAGGGTTTCAATCATATCCATCAGTTTTTCGGAGTGATGATTGCCCAGGTTGAGCACTTCATAGGGGGCCAGTCCGGGGCTGAACAGGGCGGCGTTGACGCCGGCTACGATGTCGTCGATATAGGTGAAGTCCCGCCGCATCTGGCCGTGATTGAAGACCGGAATGGATTTCCCCGCGAGCATGGCCTGGGTGAAGCTCCAGTAGGCCATATCCGGACGGCCCCAGGGTCCATAGACGGTGAAGAAGCGGAGGCCGACCGTCTGCAGCCCGTAAAGATGGGTATAGGTGTGCGCCATGAGCTCGTTCGCTTTTTTGGTGGCGGCGTAGAGGCTGACCGGGCAATCCACGGGATCGCTCTCGCTGAAGGGGAGTTTGGTATTCCCTCCATAGACGCTCGAGCTGGAGGCGTAGACCAGACGCGGCGTATGGGCGTGGCGGCAGGCTTCCAGGATGTTGAGGAACCCTTCCAGATTGGATTTCTGGTAGGCGAGCGGATGGGAGAGTGAATACCGCACGCCGGCCTGGGCAGCAAGATGGCAGACGGCTTCAAAACGGTGCTCCTCAAAAAGGCGGGTCAGCAGGGCGGCATTACAGAGATCCCCCTCGATGCCCAGATAATGGGG
>JBIKMI010000040.1:0-14256 GCA_044359285.1 Kiritimatiellia bacterium | reverse complement strand
TGGTTAGCCGGGCATGCCGGGCGCGCTTCAGGGGGACCGGGTAGTAATCGTTGAAATTGTCGAGGCCGACCACGGTATGGCCCTCCTCCAGCAGCGTCTGCGCCAGATGCATTCCAATGAAGCCCGCCGTGCCTGTGACCAATAGTTTCATAATCCGGGAACTCTTTACTTTAATTCCTTGAAACAGGCAACTATCCGTTCGGCGGTATGGCCGTCCCACAGGGGTGGCCGGCAGATGGTTCTGGGACGGGAGGCGGCCTCCCTGAAGCCGGTGCGGAGGCGCTCGACATCGTTCCCGACCAGGACGCTGACGCCGCCATGTTCGCGCAGGGTGATGGGCCGCTCGGTATTCCAGCGGAGTGTCAGGCAGGGAGTTCCCATGACACAGCACTCCTCCTGCAGCCCGCCGCTATCGGTCAGCATCACCTTGGCGCCTGTGGTCAGGCGCAGCATCTCGTGATAGCCCAGGGGCTGGGTAAGGATCAGGCCTGGGGCAGTCTGTAACCCTTTCCACAGTCCGGACGACTCCAGTGTATTCCGGGTGCGGGGGTGGACGGGCCAGATCAGGGGCAATACCGGCGCCACCTCCTCGATTAGAAAGGTCACCAGGGGCGCGAGAATGTCCAGGTCATCTACATTCGAGGGACGGTGCAGTGTGATGACGCAATACCGGTTGTCCTTGAGTGGCGGGAGCGGGTGACTGGCGCCGGGAAGCGCAAACGCCGTGCACAGGCTCGTCAGGTCCAGAGCGGCCGCAGTGGCCCGCTGCGCCTCAAGCGTATCAATCATGATATTGCCCACGCGCTTGATCCGGGCGGGGGGCACGCCTTCTTTCAGCAGGTTGGCATCGGCGATGGAGTCGGTCGTGAAAAGGAGATCGGAAAGGCGGTCGGTCACCAGCCGGTTGATTTCCTCGGGCATATCGAGGTCAAAGGAGCGCAGGCCCGACTCAATGTGGGCGAGTTGGATATGTTCTTTCTTGGCTGTGATGGAGCAGGCGCAGGTCGCATTGACATCGCCTATCACGACGATCCAATCGGGCTTGCGCTCCTGAATCACCTTTTCAAAGGCGATCATGGTTTTTCCAACCTGCTCGGCATGGGTGCCTGAACCGATGCCAAGGTCCACGTCCGGCACCGGAATGGACAAATCCTGAAAGAACGATTTTGACATGGCCGCATCATAATGCTGGCCGGTGTGGACGAGCGTGTGGGTGAATTCATCCGGAAAGCGCGCCAGCGCACGGACGAAGGGGGCGATCTTCATGAAATTGGGACGGGCCCCTACCACGGACAGGATATTGATTTTTGCATGGCTCATAAGATCCCGGTAATATGCGCAATATGCAGGATAAAGTCGAGTGTCGGGTTACGGGAAGGAGGGGGTTAAAAGAACCCGCGCCCCCCGGATCTGGCGGAGGTGTTTGCGCGGGTGCGGGCCTTGGCTTGAATGAGGGACTGCATTTGCGCCCAATGTAAAAGTTTTTGGATCAGAACAGGATCCGGGTCTAGAAAGGTGATGTTCACGGAGAATTTCCCGGGCTGCGAAGGTTTTCTCCGTGAGCTGACAATGCGGCTTTTGAAACTCACCGCACCATTATCAGCAAAAGGAGGGCGGTCCCAGTTCAGGGAAATCAGGGTGCCGACGGGGAAATCCTCGGCAGAAATGAGCCCCATTCCGCCGAAGGACACGTCAATGAGGGTGACGGGAACAGGGGGCGCCTCTGTATTCTCAAGCAACAGCGAGGCGGGGAGGTTCAGCTGAAAGCGGCGGTATTTTCGTTTGTCGTCCATGAGAAACAGTAACATAGTGTCAGGGATTTTGACCACAAATGAAACGGGCCGGAACGGATTATGTGAAAATGGAAAAGAAGCATTGACATTTGGAGGTCCGAAACCTAGCATTACCGACCTTTTGTTAGCAGAGAGCCGGGAATCGGCCTCGAGCCGTGGATAAGGATGGATATATGGAAGCCTATGCAGTAGTTGGAACGGGCGGGAAACAGTATCTGGTCAAGGCCGGTGACACCCTTAAGGTTGAACTTCTCGAAGGAGAAGCGGGTGGCACGGTGACGTTGGATTCAGTGCTGGCGCTCTCTGATGGTAAAACCCTTACCGTGGGGACCCCTTTTGTGAAGGGTGCCAAGGTAAGTGCCCAGATCGTGGAGCGCGTGAAGGCGCCAAAAGTCGTGGCGTTCAAGAAAAAACGCCGTAAAGGATATAAGCGGAAAGTCGGTCATCGTCAGCAGTTGACCGTGTTGCGCATCGCCAGTATTGGCTGAAAGAGGAGTTTGAGTTATGTCGAAAGCAGGCGGCAGTAGAGCGAATGGACGGGATAGCCGTGGGCAACGCCTTGGCGTTAAGGCCTACGATGGCGAAACAATCAAGGCCGGCGGCATCATTGTGCGCCAGCGCGGAACCAAGGTCAAAGCGGGACTGAATGTCAAGCTGGGCCGGGATGACACGCTGTTCTCATTGGTCGCGGGCAAAGTCAAGTTTGTGAGAGAGGGTCGTTCGGTTTCGGTGATTGCAACCGAAGCTACGGCGTAAGCGTGGTGCTTTAAATCATCCGCTTCATGCAGGCCGCGTCCCCTGGGGCGCGGCTTTTGTTTTTGAGGAGTCACCATGAAAACACGGAAATTTATTGATTCGATGGTGATCCTGGCCGCGGCCGGTTCAGGCGGCAATGGCTGTCTTGCCTTCCGGCGTGAGAAGTATATCGCCAAAGGCGGCCCCGATGGCGGCGATGGCGGGCGCGGCGGGCATGTGATCCTGCGGGTTGATCCCAATACCGACAGCCTGATCTCCCTCTTTTTCAATCCGGAACAGCGGGCGGAAAAGGGGCAACATGGCATGGGCAAGCGCATGCATGGCCGCAACGGCGAGGATCTGGTGGTGCTCGTCCCCTGTGGTACCGAGGTCCGTGATGCCTCCAACGGCCAGCTACTGTGCGATCTGGTCGAGCCGGGTGCGGAAATGATTATCGCCAAGGGCGGGCGCGGCGGCTTGGGGAACCCCCATTGGCAGACCTCGACCCATCAGACTCCCTATGAGCATACCGATGGCGAGCCTGGCGAAGAGAAGAAGATCCAGCTGGATGTCAAGTTGCTGGCCGATGTGGGCCTCGTCGGCTTCCCCAATGCGGGCAAATCCTCGATCCTGAGTCAGATCAGTCATGCCCATCCAAAAATCGGGGCCTATGCCTTTACGACCATCAATCCGATCATCGGCACCGTGATGGTGGGCGAAGATTTTGAGACCACGTCGTACCGGGTGGCGGATATTCCCGGAATAATCAAAAACGCCCATCAGGGCGTCGGCCTGGGTCTCGATTTCTTACGCCACATTGAGCGGGCCACCTGTCTGGCCATCGTGGTGGATATGTCGGGGAGTGAGGGGCGTGATCCGGTCGAGGATTACCGGACCGTGCGTCACGAAATGAAGATGTATAACCCCGATCTGCTGGAACGGTCCACGCTGGTGATCGCGAATAAGATGGATTTACCGGAGTCCGCCGAAAACCTGAAGGTGTTCCGCCGGAAAACGAAAACCAAGCCGCTCCCCGTGTCAACCGAGACTGGCGAAGGCCTGGAACTCCTCAAGACCCGCCTGCATCAGATGATCCACCACCTGGCGTAGGAAAAGGTGAGATGTCACATTTTCTCCCGGAAGGCGATGACTTCGTCCAGCGAGGTGGCGCCCAGCAAGACCATTACCAGGCGGTCGATGCCCAGGGCAATGCCGCCGGCAGGGGGCATCCCCAGCTCTAGTGCCGCGAGAAAAGCTTCATCCAAAGGGTAAGTCGGGGCGCCCATGGCGGCTCGCTCCCGGGCGCATTGCTCAAACCGGCGGCGCTGTTCCACTGGATCCGTCAATTCGCTGAAGGCATTGGTGATCTCAACGCCGTTGATATACAACTCGAACCGCTCGGCCACGCACGCGCGCCCGGGCTTGCGTCGCGAGAGCGCCGCGGCCGCCGCCGGATAGTCCATGACGAACACCGGGGTATCGCGGGGGAGCGCCGGCTCGATCAGGGCCACCAGGTCATGCTCAAACCGCTCAGCCTCATAGTCGGTCACCGGGTTCCAGCCAGCAAGCGTGCCGTACAGCTCCTCTACGGTCAGGCGCGGCCATGGCGGGGGCGGGAGCCGGTTGTGGCAGACCGACTGGCCGACGTGTGCGAGCAGGCGTTCGGTGTCCTGGAGAATGTCCAGGTAATCGGCATTGGCCCGGTACCATTCCAGCATGGTGTATTCCGGATGATGGAGTCGACCCCACTCCCCTTTGCGGAAACAGGGTCCGATCTGGAAGAGTTTATCATAGCCGGCGGCGAGGAGGCGTTTCATGTGCAGTTCCGGTGAGGTGCGTAAAAATCCGGAGCCGGCCGGTTCGGCGTCAATGTGAAGCTCGGTGGCGGGGATCGGGAGCCGGACCGGGGTCTCCACCTCGATAAAGCCGGCGCCATCGAACCAGGTGCGGAGGGCGGATAGGACCCGGCTGCGAAAAATCAAAGCCGGTTGCAGGGACTGCAACCGGCTTCGTTCAAGATGAGGATGGACCACGATCGCTGCCCTCGGATTCCGGACCTCGGTCTTCGGTCTATTTAGATTACTTCTTCAACACGCGGTCGGCGTACTCGCCGGTGCGGGTGTCGATTTTGATGATGTCGCCCTGATTGACAAACAGCGGGACCTGGATTTCGAAACCGCCGTTGATCTTGGCCGGCTTCAGGACGTTGGTTGCGGTATTGCCGCGGGCGCCTGGATCGGTATCGATGATTTCCTTTTCAATGAAGGTCGGCAGCGTGACGTCCACCGGGCGGCCGTTATGATACAGGACGCGGACTTCGCAGTCATCGTACAGGAAGAACCGGTTGTTCCCCAGCACGTCGGCGACGAGCGTGAACTGCTCATAGTTCTCGTCCATGAAAATGTAGTGGTCGGTTTCATTGTGGGAATAGCGCATGGTGCGTTCTTCCAGGTCCGGTTTCTTCAGGACATCGTTCGAGCGGAAGGCGCGGACGAAGGTGCCGCCGTCAATGAGGCTCTTCAGGCGGCAGGTGTAGATGGCGGCCCCTTTGCCGGGCTTCACGAAGTTGAATTCGGAAATCAGATAAGGCACGCCGTCGAGTTCGACGCGAAGCCCCTTGCGAAAATCAGACGCTGTATAATCCGCCATAGAATCAATCCCTTCGTTGCGCACCTTTGTTCAGAAATCAGCCGCATAAAATAGGCGTCGAAGGGGGCGCTGTCAAATCCAAATGTGATCCCACCGCAAGTGCGTGATTATTTTCTTTCTTCCTGCCGGAAATAGGTAAAAATGTCCCCCTTTTTTCAAGGAGATACCGATGGTTGCTGCAGTTGATCAAAATGATGCGTTGGATGCCTCGTCCATTCCCCGGTTGGCGGCGGAGCTGGCGATCGCGCCCCGGCAGGTGCTGGCCGTTGCCAAGTTGCTGATGGAAGGGGGAACCATTCCCTTTATTGCCCGTTACCGCAAGGAAGTGACCGAGAATCTGGACGAGGTCCAGATCGGTAAGATCCAGGAACGGCTCCAGTATTACAAGGATCTTGAGGAGCGGCGCCAAACCGTGCTTGACTCGATCGCCGAGCAGGGCAAGCTGTCCGAGGAGCTCAAGGCCAGGATTCTGGCTTGCACCACCAAGACGGTGCTCGAAGATCTCTATCTGCCCTTTAAGCCCAAGCGGCGCACGCGCGCCATGATCGCCCGCGAAAAGGGCTTGGAGCCCCTGGCCTTGATGATCCTGGCGCAACCGGCAACGGGAAATCCCGACAAGGAGGCCGAAGCGTTCATTGATCCTGCAAAGAAGGTGGAGTCAGCGGCAGATGCCTTGTCCGGCGCTCGTGATATTGTCGCCGAACTGATCTCCGAGAACGCGGATATCCGGGCCCTGGGTCGGCAGTATTATGCCGCCAATGGGGTGATCGTGTCCGAGGCGGTCAAGGAGAAGACGCAGGAGCCGACCAAGTTTGAGCAGTATTACGACTTCAAGGAGAAGGCCGTTGATATTCCCTCGCATCGCTATCTGGCGATCCGCCGGGGTGAAAACGAAGGGGTGTTGAAACGCTCTTTTATTGTCGAGTCCGAGCCGGTGCTGCGCCGGATCGGCGAGATCATGAAGGTGAATGAGCGCTCGCCGTTTGCCGTTCACCTGCGGACCGCCATTGAGGATAGCTATAAGCGCCTGATTGCGCCGAGTGTGGAAACCGATGTGTCGGTGGATCTGAAGATGAAGGCTGACCGGGCGGCGGTGGAAATATTCGCCAAGAACCTGCGGAGCCTGTTGCTAGCCTCCCCCCTGGGCGGCCGCGCCGTGATCGCGGTGGATCCGGGGATCCGCACCGGTTGCAAGGTGGCGGCGATGGATGCCACCGGGAAGTTCCTCGAGAATACGACCTTGTATTTGAGTCAGGGCGATCGCGCGGGCATGGAGGCCCGGATTGATCTGGCCAAACTGATTGCCAAGGTTCAACCGGCCGCGATTGCCGTTGGGAACGGAACCGGCGGGCGTGAGACGGAAGCCTTCATTCGGGACACCCTCAAAAAGGCCAATTTGACGACGATTATGGTGGTGCAGGTCAATGAGTCGGGCGCCAGTATCTATAGTGCCTCTGAAGTGGCCCGGGATGAGTTTCCCGATCTGGATCTGACCGTGCGGGGCGCCATCTCCATTGGGCGCCGGCTTCAGGATCCGCTGGCGGAATTAGTGAAGCTGGATCCGAAATCCATCGGGGTGGGGCAATATCAGCATGACGTGCATCAGCCGCTGTTGGCCCAGAAACTTGAAGATGTGGTGGTGAGCTGCGTGAACCATGTCGGGGTGGAAATCAATACCGCCAGCGCGTTTCTGCTGGCCCGGGTCGCGGGGGTCGGAAACAGTCTGGCTAAAAAAATTGTGGCCTATCGCGACAAGCATGGCGCCTTTACCAGTCGGGCGGCCCTATTGAAGGTGCCCAGTCTGGGGCCGAAAGTGTTTGAACAGGCGGCCGGGTTTTTGCGGATCCGGGGTGGGGCCCATCTGCTGGATGGCTCGGCGGTGCATCCGGAGCGCTATGCACTGGTTGAGAAAATGGCGGCGGACCTGGGCGTTGATCTGAAGGAGCTGGTGGGGAATGCCACGCTGGCCGACAAGATTGAGATCCGCAAATATGTCAGCGCGGAGGTGGGTGAGCCCACCTTGAAGGACATTATCGCGGAATTGAAGAAGCCGGGGCGCGATCCCCGTGAGACGTTTGAGGCCCCCTGCTTCCGGGATGACGTCAATGCCATTGAGGACCTCAAGCCGGGGATGGAGCTGATGGGGATTGTCACCAATGTCACCGCCTTTGGGGCCTTCGTCGATGTGGGCGTGCACCAGGATGGCCTGGTGCATGTGTCTGAACTTGCCGACCGGTATATCACCGATCCCGCCGAGGTGGTGCAGGCCGGGGACCGGATCAAGGTCTGGGTCAAGGATGTGGATGCCCAGCGCAAGCGCATCGCCTTGAGCGCGAAAAGCGGCAGCCGGGCCGGGGCTGGCTCCAGCCCGGGTTCCGGAGCCGAGCGGGGCGCCAACCGCCCCGGCGAGCGGCGCGGGCCGGGGAACGGGCCACGCCCCGCGCCCAGGCCTTCGTTTAACTCAAACCCGTTTGGTGCGTTGGGGCTGTAAGCGCCAGCACGGTTGCATCTCCCTCGCTTACCCGCTATAGTGGCGATTATGAGAGTAACGGGAGGCATATTGCGGGGGCGTCTGATCAAGACGCCTAAAGGGGATGACGTGCGGCCGACGCAGGATATGGTGCGGCAGGCGGTGTTTTCCTCGCTGGCCGAGCGGATTCCCGGCGCTTCGTTCCTGGATCTGTTTGCGGGAACAGGCGCCGTGGGCCTGGAGGCCTGGAGCCGGGGGGCCGCCCGGATTGACTGGGTTGAGGGCGGAGCCAAAGCCTTTCCCGTCCTGCAGTCCAATCTCGAAACCTTGTGTGGCGGGGCATCCGGCAACACCGGCGACCAGGAGTGGCGGGCGACGCGCAGTGATGTCTTCCGCTTTATAGAAGGGTTGCGGGGCGCCCAGCGCTATGACCTTATTTTTGCGGACCCCCCTTATGACCGGCCGGGAACGGCCAACTGGGCGGGCCGGTTGCTGAATATACTGGCGGCCGGCGGCATTCTGGCGGATAATGGCGTCTTTGTAATGGAACAGTCCCGAGAGGAGACGGAAGCCCGGCATTTTGCCTGGGACATCATGACGTCCAAGATGTACGGCGGGACGCGGGTGACGTTATATAGGAAATTGAGGAACTCATGAAACATGCAGCCATCTATCCCGGGTCGTTTGACCCGTTAACCTTAGGGCATCTGGATTTAATTGAACGGGCGTCGCATATTTTCGAAGAGGTGATTGTGGCGGTGGGCGTCAATTCCCGGAAAAAAACCTTTTTTAGCACAGACGAGCGGATCGCCATGGTGAAGGCCTCGGTCAAGGGGTTTAAAAATGTCAAGGTGGACGCCTTTGACGGGTTGCTCGTGAACTATGCCCGGGCCAAGGGTATTCATGTCCTGCTGAGGGGGTTGCGCGCTTTTTCCGACTTTGAATACGAGTTCCAGATGGCTTTGGCCAACCGGAAGATGGCTTCGGAAATCGAAATGATTTTCCTGATGCCGAAAGAAACATTCAGCTATATCAGTTCCAGTACCGTGCGGGAAATTGCCGAGCGCGGCGGGGATGTCACCCCCTTTGTGCCACCGGCGGTCAAGCGATTGGTTGAAAAGAAGATGAAGAGGTGACCCATGTCGATCAAAATTGAACCATGGCGGATTCCTGATGAGGGATTGGATATTGAGGGGCAGGTCCCTGCGGAAGTCGTTGATCTTAAGGAGGATGTGAACGCCCCTGTGGCCGGACCCATCGACTATGAGCTGCATGTCCAGTGTCTGGAGCACGAATTGCTTGTTACGGGGCGGGTCCGGGCCGAGGTGAAGCTGGTCTGTTCCCGCTGTGCCGACGTGGTGGTGGAAGAGGTGGAGGATCCGGCCTTTTTCTATGAGCAGGAGGTCCCCAATCTTCATGAGACGCTAGACTTGACGGATGAGGTCCGCGAAACTATTATCCTCGCCTTTCCAAATTACCCGGTGTGTCAGGAATCGTGTCGTGGGCTCTGTCCCGTGTGCGGCGTAAACCTGAATCGGGCGAAGTGCGGGTGTAAGCCGCTTAAGGAAGTGTGTTGGACGGCATTTAGCGGTCTGGACAATATTGAGGTGAAAAATGGCAGTTCCAAAAAGAAAAAAATCGAAAGCTAAGATTCGCACACGCCGGGCATGTATCAAGGCCCGTGTGATGACGATCAAGAATTGTCCGCAGTGCGGGGCCTCGCAAGAGCCGCACCGGGTATGCCGTTCCTGCGGCTACTATCGCGGGCGTCAAGTGGTGAGCGTCAAGGCTGATTAAGCCTATGCGTATCGCCGTTGATGCGATGGGGGGCGATTTTGCCCCGAAAGAGATTGTGGCCGGTGCCGTGAAAGCGGCGCGGGAGCTGAAAGACTTGACGACCCTCGTCCTGGTTGGCCAGGAAGAGGTGATCCGTCAGGAGCTTAAGGCGTATGGGCCCCTTCCTTCGAAACTGGTGATCCGTCATGCCTCCGAAATCATCGGCATGGAGGAGACGCCGGCTTCGGCCATTCGCAAGAAAAAGGATAATTCCATCAGCCGGATGATGGACATGATCAATGCGGGCGAGGTGGATGCGGCCGTTTCGGCCGGAAACACCGGCGCCATGGTGGTGGCCGCCACGCTTAAGTTGCGCACTCTCTCAGGCATTCAGCGGCCGGCCATTGCCACGGTGATGCCGACGATGGGGCGCCCGATTGTGCTGATTGATGCGGGGGCGAACACGGACTGTTCGCCTGAATTGCTGGCTGAATTCGCCGTCATGGGCAGTGTGTATGCCCGGGAAATCCTCGGTCAGGCGCGACCGGTGGTGGGTTTGATGAGTATTGGTGGCGAGGATTCCAAGGGGAACGAGACCACCAAGGAGGCCTTCCGCCTTCTCAGTGCGGCGCCGGTCAACTTCAGGGGGAATGTCGAAGGGCATGATTTATTCCTGGGTGATACGGACGTGGTGGTGTGCGACGGATTTGTCGGGAATGTTGTGCTGAAGACCAGTGAGAGTGTGGCCCACGCGATTGGATCCTGGTTGAAAAAAGAGTTCAAGGCCAACCCGATCCGGATCCTGGGCGCCCTGTTGCTTCGCGGCGCCTTGAAGACCATTAAACGGAGAATGGATCCTGAAATGTTCGGCGGGGCCCCGTTGCTGGGAGTGAATGGCGTGTGCATTATCACGCACGGCTCCTCTTCGCGGACGGCGATTTATCACGCGGTGCGGGTCGCCTGTGAATCAGTGGGGCATCATGTGAATGACCATATTGTTGAAGAAGCCAGGAAGTTGAGTAACAAATCATGAGTACCTCCCTCCGTCGTGTTGCCATCATCGGAATGGGCCACTATGTGCCCGAACGCGTTTTGACGAATGCCGACCTGGAAAAAATGGTCGACACCACCGATGAGTGGATTGTCACCCGCAGTGGTATCCGCGAAAGGCACATTGCCCGTGAAGACCAGGCCACCTCGGACCTGGCGGCCGAGGCGGCGCGTCGGGCGATGACGTCGGCCGGGGTGAAGCCCGAGGAGATTGACCTGATCATTGTGGCCACCATTACCCCTGATATGCCGTTTCCCAATACGGCCTGCTTTGTGCAGAGCCTGATTGGCGCGAAAAACGCCACCTGTATCGGACTGGAAGCCGCCTGTACCGGTTTCCTTTTTGCCTTGGATGCGGCCAGTCAATATCTGCTGACCGGTCGCTTTAAAACGGCGCTGGTGATCGGGGCGGAGAAGATGAGCTCAATTGTGGATTGGCAGGATCGGACCACCTGTGTCCTGTTTGGCGATGGGGCCGGAGCCGTGGTGATTCAGGCCCGTGAGACCGGAGAAGGGATCCTTTCAACGGTCACGGGGTCCGATGGGGCCCTGGCCGGATTGTTGAGTTTGCCCGCCGGGGGCAGTCGAACGCCCGCTTCTGTGAAAACGGTTGAGGCCCGGCAGCATTTCATCCGGATGGACGGCAAGGATGTCTTTAAGCATGCGGTCCGCGCCATGAGCGAATCGGTCCGGCGTGCCTTGGAGAATAGTGGGTTAACAAAGGACGACATTGCGTGTGTGGTGCCGCATCAGGCAAATATGCGTATCGTTGAAGCCATCCGGACTCGCCTGGAGTTGGAGCCGGAGAAGGTGTTCGTCAATCTGGACAAGGTCGGAAATATGTCGTCCGCCTCGATTCCGGTGGCGCTGGATGAGGCCGTCCAATGCGGCCGGATCAAGAAGGGCGACAATGTCGTCCTGGTCGCCTTTGGCGGGGGACTCACCTGGGGTGCCATGGTTGTGAAGATGTGAGATGTAAGGCGTGAGATGTGAAAGGGTCGCGAAGATGAAAAAAAGAGCAGTCGTGTTTGCCGGGCAGGGGGCGCAATTTATCGGGATGGGCAAGGATCTGGCCGCGGCCTATCCTGAGTGCAAGGATCTGTTTGATCGCGCGAGCGCGGTGCTTGGCTATGATCTTGCCAAGCTGTGCGCCGAAGGCCCGATTGAGGAGATCACCCGGTCGGATAAATGTCAGCCGGCTATTTTCGTGACCAGTGCCGCCTGTCTCACCGCCCTTAAGAAGCAGGTTCCCGACCTTCAGCTGGCCGGTACGGCGGGGCTCAGTCTGGGCGAGTGGACCGCGCTGTGGGCGGCGGGCGTCGTGTCTTTTGAGGACGCCGTCAAAATTCTTCAGGTTCGTGGCAAAGCCATGCAGGAGGCCTGCATCGAGCGGCCCGGCGGCATGGTCAGCGTCATGGGGCTCCCCATGGCGGAGCTGGCCAAGGTGTGTGAGGCGGCCGGGGTCCAGATGGCGAATATCAATTCGACGGAGCAGATTGTCCTCTCGGGTGATAAGGATAAAATCGTGGAAGCCGAGAAGCTGGCCCAGGCGGCCGGTGCCAAAAAGACCGTCCTGTTGCAGGTGGCGGGCGCCTTTCACTCGCCACTGATGGCCTCTGCGGCCGGACAGTTGGAACAGGTGCTCAATGTCGTAACGCTTCACGCCGGCACGATCCCGGTTGTGTCCAATGTTACAGGACAGCCCCACGGTGGCCCGGCTGAAATCAAGGCCCAGATGCTGAAACAGGTCACCTCTTCAGTGCAGTGGGTGGCCAGCATCGAAGCCTTCAAGGCGATGGGGGTCACCGAGTATATTGAATGCGGTCCCGGCAAAGTGCTGGCAGGGCTGATCAAGCGGATTGACAAGGATGCCTCTTCGGTGAGCATCCAGGATGTGCCGACACTGGAAAAGGCCGTGGCGGTGTTGAAGGCGTAGATTCACACTCTCATTCATGAGGGTATTTAGGAGTATGACTATGGCGACCATGACAGGGAAAGTGGCATTAGTGACCGGTGCGGCACGGGGGATCGGACAAGCGATTGCGAAGAAGTTGGCCGCGGAGGGGTGCGATGTCGCGCTCTGCGACCTGAAGGCCGAATGGCTGGCCGAAACCGTCGGCCTGATTGAGGCCATGGGCCGCAAGGTGAAGTGTTTTGAAGTCGATGTGGGCAATGCGGCCGCTGTGGACGCCGCCGTGAACGGGGCGGTGAAGGAGTTCGGCAAGATCGACATTCTCATCAATAATGCCGGAATCACCAAGGATACCCTGATGATCCGCATGTCCGAACAGGACTGGGATGCCGTGATGACCGTCAATTTAAAGGGGACCTTCCTCTTCACCAAGGCGGTTGCCCGCCCCATGATGAAGCAGCGGACGGGTGCCATTGTCAATGTGGCCTCAATTATTGGCTTGATTGGCAATGCCGGTCAGTGTAATTACGCAGCCTCAAAGGCCGGAGTCATCGCCCTGACTAAGTCAGCGGCCAAGGAACTGGCTTCTAGAAATGTGCGGGTTAATGCGGTTGCTCCTGGCTTCATCGAGACAAAGATGACCGAGGCGTTGCCTGAAGAGGTCCGGACGAAGATGTTGGGGGCCATCCCGATGGGACGGTTTGGTCAGCCGGAGGATGTGGCGAACGTGGTTCTGTTCCTGGCGGGCGATATGTCCTCGTACATGACAGGGCAGGTTCTTCCGATCTGCGGTGGAATGGTGATGCAGTAAGTAAAAAATAAGGAGAATGAAAATGGCACTTGAAGATAAAGTCAAAGATATCATCGTTGAACAGTTGGGCGTGAATGCGGAACAAGTCACCCCCGAAGCCTCTTTTATTGAAGATTTGGGCGCGGACTCCCTGGACACTGTCGAACTCGTGATGGCGTTCGAAGAGGAATTCGGCGCTGAAATCCCGGATGAGGATGCCGAGAAGTTGACCACCGTCGGTGGCGTCATTGAGTACCTGAAGAGCAAGGGCATCACCGCCTAAGTTCTGAGGTTACGTGGAACCGGGGAGATGGCAACATCTCCCCGTTTCTTTCTTAGATTTTTGAGCCGGAATGATTTACAAGGAGTAGGCTATGGAAAAGCGCAGAGTGGTGATTACGGGTTTGGGTGTGGTGTCGCCGTTGGGGTCGGACCTGACTGTCTTCTGGCAGCGGTTGATCAATGGAACCTCTGGCATCCGGCGTATTACGAAATTCGATGCTTCCGCCATGGCTACCCAGATCGCCGGCGAAGTCGTTGAATTCGAGATTGATAAGTTCATCCCTAAAAAAGAGCAGCGCCGGATGGATCCGTTCTGCCATTATGCTGTGGCGGCCGCCAAGCTGGCCGTTGATGATTCCGGCATCCAGTTTGCCAGCGAAGATCTTTTCCGGGCCGGTTGTATGGTGGGTTCCGGGGTGGGTGGCTTGATCACCATGGAGGAGCAGCATAGCGTGTTGTTGAACCGCGGCCCCGATCGTAGCTCCCCGTTTATGATTCCGATGATGATTGTGAATATGGCCTCAGGCCTGGTGGCCATCGAGCACGGCTTGAAAGGACCAAATATGTGCGTCGTGACCGCATGTGCCAGCGGGACCCATTCGATCGGCGAGGCGGCCCGTCAAATCCAGTACGGGGATGCCGATATCATGATTGCCGGCGGGACCGAAGCGGTGGTGTGTCCGCTCGGGATTGCCGGTTTCTCCTCCATGCGGGCCATGAGCACCCGCAATGATGATCCCACCACAGCGAGCCGCCCCTTTGATAAGGATCGGGACGGGTTTGTCATGGGTGAAGGCGC